>CAYRAC010000773.1:0-2406 GCA_964422045.1 uncultured Steroidobacteraceae bacterium | reverse complement strand
GGACAACGGTCTCTGACACCGTTTACCTAGGTTCGAATCCTAGTCCCCCAGCCATATAGGGCCCGACCGTGGGCCCTTTGTCTCAAACACTGCACGGGTAGCAATGTCGGGCGAACGAAATTCGAGTGGACGGCTCGCGCCATTGGCGCTTGCAGCGCTCGGTGTCGTGTTCGGTGACATTGGCACGAGCCCGCTGTATGCCATGTCGTCTTGCTTCACCGGTCCGAACATTGCCGTCACGCCCGCGCATGTGCTCGGCGTCTTGTCGCTGATCTTCTGGTCCTTGGTCCTCGTCATCCTGCTCAAGTACGTGAGCGTGGTATTGAACGCCGACAACAAGGGCGAGGGCGGCGTATTGGCCCTGACCGCGCTCGTGATCAATACCGAGCGCGAAAGTCCGCGCCGCAAACTGTACGGTACGCTCGGCATCCTGGGCGCCTCGTTGTTCTTCGCCGACGGCGCGATCACGCCGGCGATTTCGGTGTTGAGCGCCATCGAAGGTCTGCACGTCGCGGCGCCCGATGCGCAAATTCCGGTGCTGCCGATCACCGCGATCGTGCTGGTTGGATTGTTCCTGATCCAACGGCATGGCACGGGTACCGTCGGCAAATTCTTCGGTCCGGTGATGCTCTTCTGGTTCGCGATCATAGCGGCCATGGGTGTCAGTTGGATCGTGCGCGAACCGAAGGTGATCCTGGCACTCGATCCAACGCGCGCGCTCGCATTATTGGCGCAGCATCAGGTGAGCTCGCTCGCGGTCCTCGCGGGCGTGTTCTTGACGGTGACCGGGGGCGAAGCCCTGTATGCGGACATGGGTCACTTCGGCAAAGCGCCGATACGGCTCGGTTGGATTTGCATCGTGATGCCGGCGCTGGTTCTCAATTATTTCGGTCAGGGTGCGATGCTGATCGAGGATCCGAAGTCCATCAGCAATCCTTTCTACCTGATGGCGCCCGCATGGTCGCTGTGGCCCTTGGTCCTGCTCGCGACGGCGGCGACCGTCATCGCCTCGCAGGCGGTGATCTCGGGCGTGTTCTCGGTCACCACACAGGCGGTCAGTCTGGGGCTTCTGCCGCGCCTCAAAGTCGAACATTCCTCCGCGGACAACGCGGGACAGATCTACGTGCCGACCATGAATTGGATCCTGATGATCGCCGCGATCGCGCTGGTCATGGGTTTCGGCAGTTCGGCGGCATTGGGCGGCGCGTACGGCCTCGCGGTGTCGGGCGCCATGACGATCGTGACCCCCTTGACCTTGAGCCTGATCAAATCGCGCACCGGCAAGGACAGCCGCTGGCTGCGCACCGGCCTGTCGCTGCTGTTCATCGTCGACATCGCCTTCCTGTTGGCGAATCTGACCAAACTCGAGGACGGCGGCTGGTTACCGCTGTCCTCCGGACTGATCATCTACTGGCTGATGCAAACCTGGCAACGCGGCCGTGCCTCGGTCATGGCGCGGCTGTTGCGCGAACAGAAGCCGGTGCGCGACTTTCTCGAGGACTTGAAGCGCGCGCCGCCGGTGCGGGTGCCGGGCACCGCCATCTTCCTCGACCAGAAGGCCTCTGGCATTCCGCGTGCCCTGCTCAACAACCTCAAGTTCAACCGCGTGATGCACGAGCGGGTGGTGTTGTTGACGGTGGTGACCCGCGAGCAGCCGCGGATAGCGACCTCGAAGCGCCTGACCGTGACGCCGGTATGCGATGGCATCGTGAGGATCGTGGCGCAGATCGGGTTCATGGAAAAACCGAACATTTCGGAGATTCTGCGCGAGGCCGACGCACACGGCGTACCCTACGATCCCGAGTGCACCACCTATTTCTTGAGCCGCGAGGAATTGCTGGCGGGACAGCGCTCGGACCTGCCGGCGCTGCGGCGCCGAGCGTTCATGCAGATGGCGCGCAGCGCACAAGTGATCGCCGACTACTATGGTCTGCCGCCCAATCGGGTGATCGAGATCGGCACCCGCATGGAGATCTAGGCCGGCGGGCAGTTTAGAGTCTTAACCCCGGCATCGCCCGCGACGATCACGACATCGGCGCGGCGCAGGGCGAACAGGCCCACGGTCACCACCCCCGCAATTTGATTGGCGGCGGTTTCGAAAGCCGCCGGAGCATCGAGCTTCAAGTTGTGGACGTCCAAGATGACGTTGCCGTTATCGGTGACCACGCCTTCGCGATACACCGGTTGACCCCCCATCTTCACCAGTTGGCGCGCCACATAGGAGCGCGCCATCGGAATCACTTCGACCGGCAAAGGGAACTTGCCGAGCACTTGGACCAGCTTGCTGTCGTCGATGATGCAGACGAATTTCGTGGAAGCGGCGGCCAAGACTTTCTCGCGGGTGAGAGCGGCGCCGCCACCCTTGATCAGCACGCCGTCGGCGGTCGCTTCGTCGGCGCCGTCGAT
>CAYRAC010000772.1:0-2407 GCA_964422045.1 uncultured Steroidobacteraceae bacterium | reverse complement strand
ATGTCCTTCGGACTCATGCCCACGCGCTTCAGCGCTTTCACACAGGCGGCGGAAGGCCCCGTCAACATAATGGTGGGTTCACTGCCCACCGAGGCAAATGATCTGACGCGCGCGCGTGCGCGCAGTCCCGTCGATTCGCCGAAATGCTTGTTACCAACAAGTACTACCGCCGCACCATCGACAATGCCGCTGGAGTTACCTCCGGTGTGCACATGATGGATCCGTTCAACCTTGGGATACCGCTGCATGGCGACGGCGTCGAAACCCCCGAGTTCTCCCATGAGTGCGAAGGCAGGTTTCAAGGTGGCAAGTGATGCGACGCTTGTGCCGGGTCGCAAATGTTCGTCACGCTGCAGCACGATCTCGCCGATCACGTCGCGCACCGGAGTCACCGATTTGTTGAACCACCCGCATTTCCAGGCGTTTGCCGCGCGCTCCTGGCTTGCGACCGCCACCTGGTCCACGTCGCTGCGGCTGTAACCGTCAATGGTGGCGATCAGGTCAGCTGAGACGCCTTGGGGTACAAAGTGCGCCTTCCATATAACTTGAGGATCGCTGGCCCAAGGACCCTCGACTCCCATAGGGATGCGAGACATTGACTCCACACCGCCGGCGATGATGGCGTCTGCAAATCCCGCAACGATCTGTGATGCTGCGAGGTTAACTGCCTCGAGGCCCGAGGCGCAAAACCGGTTCAGTTGCACACCGGGTACTTGCTGTGCGTAATCCGCATTTACGGCGGCGGTTCGCGCAAGATTGGCACCCTGCTCGCCGACGGGTAGTGCGGTTCCCATAATGATGTCGTCGATTAGCCGCGTATCGAGCTGATTGCGATCGCGCAAGGCGGAAAGCGCCTGGGTGGCCAGCTGCACCGGAGTGATCTCGTGCAGGGCACCATCCGGTCGCCCTTTACCTCTCGGCGTGCGTACATGATCGTATAGAAAAGCTTGTGACATGAGTGAGCTCGATTGCGATAATCAGTCGAAACGAGCTTAGGATGCGCAGTCGCTCAGTCGCTGGCATCGTCGGATGCGACGAAGCGAGCATCCCCAAGAATTAACTGAACGAAAGTCAACTCGCACGTCATCACGCCAAGTGACGCGTGAAGGTAAAGGCCATTTTACTGAGCGCCCGCACTCTGTGCTCGTCGCTTCCGACGATGTCACGTATCGCCGTGAACATTTAGGATTAACCATCGACGAACCGCGTCTAACAATGCCGACGGGCCGAATCACGCGGAAGTTCCGTTATTTGGGTGGTGCGATCTCGCGCTTGCCTCAAGATTTTCAAGGTTCGATTTCTAGAAAAGAGAACATCGTAGGATCCCCGTCTTATGGGCGACGACGCCACGCGCTCATTGCGCGTTCGACGCAGTTCCGGTAATCATGCGAATGACCGCCGATGTCTCCATATTTTGCTCATCACTCAGCGCCAGAGCCGTGTCCGCGTGACCTTTCCCGTCGAGGATGATGAGCTCTGCATGCGCGCCCGCTGCATTTAGCTTTTCGGCGAACGCCCTTGAGCCGGCCACGAAATCCTCGAACTCTTGGTGCTCGGTTGAGCCGACCGCAACCACCGCGTTGGCCACGGGGTCGCGAATGTGCAGGATGGGACTCGCCGGCTCGAACGGATAACCCAAATTGCTAGCGGCGCGCCACAAAATGGCGTTCATTCGCCCTTCTTCTTCGACGAAATCACGACGATGTTCCCGCCGCTGCGCAGCTGGTCCAAGTAGGCGCTATACGCTTGCATCATTTTCGCCCGTTCCGCGATGCGCTTGGAGCGGTTGTAAATTTCGCGGACTTGGTTCCCGTCCACGTGCGCCAACTGCGACTCGATTTCGCCGCTGTCGTACCCGAGCTCGTGCAGCTCGATGCCGTGGATCTAAAGCCGTGCGGTGTGTGAATGTCGGACGTGTAGCCGAGCGTCTCCAACGCCGCGTTCAACGTATTCTCAGAAAGCGGTCGCCCCTTGCCGCCGATGGCCGGGAACATGTACCCATTCGTCGCCGGTGATCTTGTGCGAGCTCTTGAGGATCGCCAGCGCTTGCCGTGACAACGGAACCAAGTGCTCGCGGCGTTTGTTGCCCTTGCCTTTCATGAGCGCGGCCGGAACCGTCCATTGCGCGGTATCCCAATTCATTTCCTCGCAACGTCCGGCGCGTAGCTCGCCAGGCCGGAGCAACACGTGCGGCAACAATTTAAGCGCGACGACACTCGCCGGCTGCAACCCTTTGGTTTCTTTAATTGCGCGCATCAGCTTGCCCACATCAGCGGGCTTCGTGAGCGCCGCGAGATGCAAGTCGGGGCGAGCCTTCAAGGCGAGCTTCAGATCGGCAGCGGGGTTGCGATACCCTTGTCGCCTTCGGCGATGGCGAACATGAAGACACGCCCCGCGAGTTCCTTCG
>CAYRAC010000771.1:0-2416 GCA_964422045.1 uncultured Steroidobacteraceae bacterium | reverse complement strand
TGAATTCGCGGGACGACGCCTTGATCTAGGGCCGGCGCGCGAATGGGATCGCGCCCAATTGCTGGCCATGGCGCTCACGCAAAACCCGCAACTCGCGGTGGCCCGGGCCGAGGTCAAGGCGGCCTTGGCGCATGAAATCAGCGCCGCGCAAGCGCCAAATCCCGATCTTACCTTGCAATCCGAGTACGCGCGGCACGATGCGCATCCGTGGCTCTACGGGGTGAGCTTGAATTGGTTGCTGCGCAGCCCCGAACGGCGGCGGCTGGATATGGCAATCGCCGGATTCGATACCGGCAACGCGCGCTTGCAGCTGATGGATCGGGCATGGTCGGTGCGCAGCGCCTTGGCCGCAGCATTGTCGGACTGGGAATCCGCGCGGCGGCGCGCGAGCTTGCTCGAGCGTCTGGCGACAGCGCAAGACCGGCTCGTCGCACTTGAACGGCAACGCGTCGACGCCGGCGAAGATTCACCCAATGAACTCCTGACGAGTGAGCAGGCGCGAATCGCGATCGATCGAGAACGGGCCGAGCTGCGAGAAACGATCGATGCGGCCCAGGCGGCCAGCGCCAAAGCACTGGGTGTGCCGCCGCAGGCGCTCGATGGCCTGGCGATTGCGTGGCCGGAGTGGGGCGAGCCGCCGCCGCTCGAGGAGGACGCGCGGCGTGCGAGCCGCGAGCAGGCACTCTTGTCGCGCGCCGATCTGGGCGCAGCGATCGGCGAATATGCAGCGGCCGAAGCCAAGTTGCAGCTGTCGATCGCGCGCCAATATCCGCAGTTCACGCTCTCGCCGGGCTATTACTGGGATCACGGCATCGCAAAATTTCCGTTCGACGTCGGCTTCACTTTGCCGTTGAATCGCAACCAGGGCGAAATCGCCGAGGCGCGCTCCGATCGGGAGCTCGCGGGGCAGCGCATGCTGGCGTTGCAAGCCGAAATCTACGGCGAGATCGTGGCCGCCGAGCGTGCAGAGCAGACTGCGCGCTCGAGCGCCGAGGCGGCAGAACGGCAGCTGCAGACGGCGCGCCGTCAACAACAGGCAGCCGATCTCGGGCTGCGTTTGGGCGCGGGCGACCTTCAGGAGCAGCTCGCCGCACAGATCATCGCGATGCGCGCCGAGCTCGAAGTGCTGCAAATGCGCACGCAACTACAAACTTCGCGCAACAATCTCGAGGATGTCTTGCACACGCCGCTGTCGGGTCCGGAACTTGCGCTGGCAGGGTCCATGTCGTCGCTGGCCTTGGGAGCCGGCTCGTGAGCGCGTGCGCCCGGGGCACGTGCGCCCGGGGCATGTTGGCGCTCGCTTGCAGCGCAATGCTGGGCATGTCGCTGCTCGCGATTGCCGACGACGACGATAAAGACAAAGACCATGATGCCGCTCAACCAGCGGCGCAGCCGAGCTTGAATGACGAACAGCAGCGTGCGGTCGGTATTGTGGTGGCGCATCCGATACCCGCCAAGGCGCCGGATCGTATCGAGGCGATCGGCGTCGTGCTGGATGAGACAACCTTGATATCCGATATGGGCGATGCCAACGCGGCGTCCGCGGCTGAGCGCTCGGCGTCGGCAGAACTTAACCGCTTGCATGGCCTGTACAATGGGGGTGCCGGCGCATCGCTGCGCATGCTGGAAGCGGCGCAAACCGAGCAAGCGAAGGCACAAGCGCAGGCCGAGATTGCGGCGGCGAAATTTGCGCAGCATTGGGGGCCGCTCAACTCCCTGTCGCCGGATGCCCGCCAGAAGGTGATCGAGGCGCTGCGGCACGGGCACGGATTGTTGCTGCGCGCGGACCTGCCGGGGCGGCACACGCTCGGCAGCAATCCGGCCAAAGCCCTATTGGACGTGGACGGCATCGAGGTTCCCGGCCGCGTTCTCGGCGCGCTGCGCCAAACGACCGAGGTGCAGAGCGTGGGATTGCTGATCGACGTGCCGAACGCGCCGCAGGGTCTAGGCCCCGGTGCGCGCGTTCCAGTGGCGCTGTTGAGCGATGAGCGCGGCGGATTGTTACTGCCGCGCGACGCATTGCTGTACGACGAGAACGGCGCTTACGTCTACAAGCAATTGAGCAAGAAAAGCGCGGCCGAGAAGACGCGCTATGCGCCGGTGAAAGTGACGTTGCTGCTTGCCGTCGGCGATGGCTGGCTGGTCAAGGGTGTCGATGATGACGACGCCATCGTCGTGCACGGCGCGGGCGTGTTGTGGTCGCTGCAGGGAGTAGGTGCCCAGCCGCAGGATGATGACGACTAGGGACGCAACGCCATGCTCGCCGCCATCGTCCGCGCCTCCTTGCGCAACCCGCGCATTGTCACCGCGCTCGCCTGCCTGATCGCCGCGCTCGGGCTCGCCGCGTTGCTGGCGGCACGTTTCGATGTGTTTCCGGATTTCGCGCCGCCGCATGTGTTGGTGCAGACCGAGGCGC
>CAYRAC010000770.1:0-2416 GCA_964422045.1 uncultured Steroidobacteraceae bacterium | reverse complement strand
GCGACATTGATCGAGACCCCCGGAGTCCTGGATGCAGGCGCGTTCGCAATAGTTTTTTGCGGCGCCGAATCGTTGCTGGTCCGCGTTGACCGACCACGCGAGGACCAAAATGACCAGACTCATGAACGCAGCTGCGAGGATCCACATGTACTTAACGGTTCGTCGCACGTGCGTCCCCTAGACTAGCCAGCGCAGATCATAGCCTGCCCTATTCGAAAAGCAACGCGCCATGCAGATCCGCCTCAAGACGTGCCCCCCGGCCGCTCCTATGGTGTAATCGGCATTGGCCGAGGCGCTCGTCGACGTGCAGCCACAGCCGCGCCTAAATCAGCTCCAGGAGAGAAGGCATGGAAACGATTAGGGTCGTCTGCGGACACGATTGTCCCGATCTGTGCTCGCTGCTGGTGCAAGTTGAGAACGGGCGGGTGGCCCAGGTCCGAGGCGATCCTGACCATCCGTTCACCGCGGGCTTTGCCTGCGCGAAGACCAATCGGGACGCGGAGTTGGTCAACTCCCCCGAACGGCTGACCACACCCCTGCGACGAACGGGTCCCAAGGGGGCGGGCGAATTCGTTCCCATCTCATGGGACGACGCATTGGAGGAAATCACGGCGCGTTTTGGTACGACCATCGCCGAATCCGGGGCGCTCGCCATTCTGGGCTACGCGTATAGCGCGCATACCGGCGTGATGAATCGGGGACTCTTGAATGGCGTGTTTCACGCGCTGGGAACCAGCCGTCTTGACGCGGGCACCGTTTGCGATAGCTGCGCGATAGAGGCCTGGAACGCCACCTTGGGCCCGATCGGCGGCGCCGATCCCGAATCGGTTACGGACTCCGATCTACTGGTGTCGTGGGGCTGCGATCTGGTCACGACGAATGTCCACTTCTGGGCAAAAATCGTGCAGGAGCGCAAGCGCGGCCTGAAGGTCGTGGTCATCGATCCGCGCCGCAGCCGTACCGCGCAGAGCGCCGATTGGCATTTGCCGATTCGCATTGGCACCGATGCCGCGCTGGCGCTCGGCATCATGCACATCCTGGTGCGCGACGGCCTGTGCGACCGGGCGTACATCGCCGAGCACACGCTCGGCTTCGAGCGCCTGCAGCGCGAAGTGCTGCCGCGCTTTGCGCCGCAGCGTGTGTCATCGATCACCGGGCTTGGCGTTGACGAGATCGAGCGATTCGCCGCGCTCTATGGCGGCGCCAAGGCCTCGTTCATCCGTCTCGGCGAGGGCATGACTCGGCTGGCCCATGGTGGCCAGGCCTTGCGCGCGGTCGCCTCGCTGCCCGGCTTCACCGGGGCATACGGACGGCGTGGCGGCGGCTCGCTTCTTTACACCGGAGACTTTGGTGGATTCGACTCCGACGTCGTCGGTAAACCATCGGGTCCCCACTCGACGCGAACCGTCAATCACCTGCGCCTGGGCGAGGCGTTGCTGCAGCTGACCGATCCCCCGATCCGCGCACTCTTCGTCGCCAGCAATAATCCAGCGGTCACCTGTCCGGATGTCGGCAAGGTTCGTCGCGGCCTCGCCCGGGATGATCTATTCACCGTGGTACACGATCCGTTCATGTCGGTTACGGCACGTTATGCCGACCTCGTGTTGCCGGCGGCGATCTATCTCGAAACGCAGGACCTGTATCGTGCGTACGGTGCCTATTACATGCAGTACGCGCCGCGGGCGGTGGCACCGCGCGGGTTGGCATGGTCGAATTTTCGCCTCGCGCAGGCACTGGCCGCACGAATGGGACTGACCGACCCGGTGTTCCAAGTGTCGGAACAAGAGATCATGCGCAAGCTGTTCCGTGGCGCGAACTGCAGCACCAGCGACGCGGCCGGCGCGCTGGATCGCGATGCCACGCGCCCGGACGCCTTCGATCCCGACACCGTGCGCACCGCCGGACCGATTCGAATCGCACCAGCCGATGCTCAACGGTTTGCCACGCCCTCGGGCAAGCTCGAATTTTATTCGCAATCCCTCGCAGACCGGGACTTGGCGGCCATGCCCGATTGGCGTCCGGACCCCGCGGAGCAGGAACTGGCGGCTCGCTGGCCGCTTCGGCTGCTCACCGCGCCGGGATACTTTCAACCGCACACCACGTATTCCGGCGTGCATTCCTTGCGTCTGCAGGAGCGCGCACCCGTGTGCATCCTGCACCCAGATGAGGCGAAATCGCGCCAGTTGAGCGAAGGCCAACACGTATGCTTATTCAACGACCGGGGAACCATCGGGCTGGTGCTGAGGATTAGTGATGAGGTTCAAGTGGGCGTCGCGTTTGTGCCTGGGCAGCGCCGCGATGACGAGACCCTGTCGGGAACGGTGAACATGCTGTGCTCGGATCGCTATACGGACATGGGCGACGGCGCGACTTACCAGAGTACCTGGCTCGAAGTGGCCGCCTGGGATCCCGAGGG
>CAYRAC010000769.1:0-2419 GCA_964422045.1 uncultured Steroidobacteraceae bacterium | reverse complement strand
CCCATCCTCGCTGCTGAAGAACATCGCTGCCTTGGACGCTTTGGCCGCCGCCGCGGCTGCGTGAGCCGGCGCGCAGCGCACGTCAGGGAATTTCCGGAACGCCGCGGCGGATGTCCGCGGAGAAGGTGGCGCTGCGATCCGCTTGTTTGGCGCGGTCGGTAATGCGGCCAAGCGCGCGCAGCTGCTCGAGCGAATAGCGCGAATCGAGACCGCCGACTTCATACACATAGCCGGGAAGATAGCCTGAGAAGAGCAGGCGATAGCTAAACGGCAGGTAGCCGACGATGCGCTTCATCATGTGGTAGACGAGAGTCGTACAGTTGATCGTGATCGTGTTGTAGAAGCGCGGCGTGTGCAGCAGCGAATTGGCCTGATCGATGTAACCCAAGAACAGCGAACGCATCGCCGCGGGCGACAGGTGCAGCCGATAGAGATAGTCGTCCTCGCCGCGAACATTGGTGCGTAGACGGACCACGTCGCGCTCGTCGGCGGCGATGATACTGAGTTCGAATTCCTTGAAGAAGCCGCCGATCTCGGAGAAGTCCTCGGTTTTCTCGCGGCGAATCTCCACGGAAAAAGCCACCTGCTCGCCGCCGTCGAAACCGAAGGAAATGAGCATGTGGGCGATCGCGGGACTGTCCCAATAGGACATGATCATATCCACCGAGCGCAGTCGATCGAGATCGTAGTGCCGCGTCTCCCAGCGCTGCGTGTAATCGGTCGTGGTGCGCCAGTCGAAATTGCGCACATTGTGCAACGTGACTTGATTGCCGGCGACGGTCCCGGTGGTGATTTGCGCGACATCGTCGGCCCAGATCCGATCGTTCGACGGAGGGATCCGCCGCCACCAAAACAACAGAAGAGCGAAGGCCACGAGGAATGCCAGCAGACTGATGGCGGCGCGCTCCTGCCAAAGTCCGATCAACAGCGCGATATTGAAGCCAACCCATAACAGAACGCTCAACGCCTTCAGTGTCTGGCCCCCCGGGGCCTGGTACCACAGAGCGAATGCGCCCCAAAGCGCCGAAATCGTGACGATGAACGTCGCCAGCGAGATGGCCACGATTCGCAGCACGAATGCCATGTTGATTGACATTGTTTTCCGTCAGACCCGTGAACCGATGGCCTGCAAGGCCTGGTCGAGATCGGCGATCAAATCCGCGGGTTCCTCCAGACCGACGTTGAGCCGCAGCAGCCGGCCGCCATAGTCCCGCCCCGGACGATCGAGCTTGGGATAGGTCACGGCGAGACTGGTCACGCCACCCCAGCTATAGCCGATCTTGAACAACTGCAGTCGGTCCGCGCAGGCGGCGACATCGTCGGGCGTAAATCGCTCATCGAAGACGATCGAGAAAATGCTCGAGGAACCGCTGAAATCGCGCCGCCAATGCTCGTGACCGGGACAAGATTCGAGCGCCGGATGCAACACTGTGCGGATCTTGGGATGCTGCTGCAGCCAGCGCGCCACCTCGAGCGCCGTGCTCTCGAGCCGTTCCAAGCGAACGCCCAGGGTTTGCAGGCCGCGCAGCGCCAGGCTGCAATCGTCGGGAGATACGGCCATTCCGAGCTGCTGGTAAGCCGACCCGATCCGCTCGTAGGCGGCGGCGCCGCCGACGGATACGGTGCCGAGCAGCAAGTCGCTGTGGCCGCCGACATATTTGGTCAATGCCTGCATGCTGACATCGACACCGTGCGCAAAGGCGTCGAACAGAACTCCGGCAGAGTAGGTATTGTCGAGCGCCACCGGCACCCGGTGGCGATGGGCCGCCGCGACAATAGCCGGCACGTCTTGAATTTCCATGGTCACGGATCCCGGACTCTCCAGCCAAATGAGCGCCGTGTCATCGCGGATCAGTCGAGCGATATCCGCGCCGAGCAACGCGTCATACGATTGAACCGAGACGCCGAATCGCGCCATGAGTCCCGTGGCCAACGCGCGATTCGGTCCATAAGCCGTGTTCGGGACGAGGGCATGCGCCCCGGTTTTACAGAAGGCCAGGTAGATGAGCGAGATCGCCGCCTGACCTCCCGGCACTACAAAGGTGTGCTGTGCTGCTTCGATCTCCGCGATTCGCGCGGCCAGCTCGAGCGCCGTCGGGGTGCCGTACAGGCCGTAGCTGTAGCCTTTTTCCGTCTGGCGCCAGTCGTCCGTGACGTCGGCTTGGCGTTCGAACAAGACCGTCGAACCGCGATACGTCGGCGTCGCCAGAGAGCGGAAGTTGGCAGGTGCATGGGCGCGGGGATGGATGAGTTTGGAGCGCCAATGCATCTCGTTACGCCCGGTGCAGCTCGAATCCCAAGCGCGGGAAATGCACCACCACGCGCCCGGCGCGCGGATCATGGCGTACGATCGAGATGCGTTCGCGGGTCGCGGCGTACAGCTCCCCGACGCTAGGTTCGACTCCGGTATCGGTGGCAG
>CAYRAC010000768.1:0-2420 GCA_964422045.1 uncultured Steroidobacteraceae bacterium | reverse complement strand
GGACAGCTGCACCTCGCCGTGCAGCGCTTCCAGGCGGTCAGCCATCCACAACCGTTGACGGTTGATGGTATCGACGGTGCGCCAATAGACTGCGGCCGCACTGGCGCGAAGCACCTTGTCGACGCAGTAGCGAAAACCAACCCGCTCGACAAACGACAGGCCTTCAGGCAACTCAAGGCGGATTTCGCGTCTCGCCACGCCATCGCGTGATGCAGGACAGGTGGACGCTGAGCGGCGAACGGCATACTCGCGCACGGTAGCGCCCCGCGCTTTCACGCCGCATCGCACCAGCAGCGCGATAATATCGTTCATCATGCGCTTGGTTGCTGCGACGAATTCCGGCTTGGCGCTTTGCGAATAGGCGGGTGGCACAATGCTCGCCTGTTGCTCATCTTTGCCAAAGCAATGCAGAGCCGGCGCGTGGCCATCGGCGCCAAAAAGGCCGCCCAGAAATTCGCGCAAAACGGCAACCGGGCATCGACTATCCAACACGAATTCAGGCAAACCGGGGGCTTGATCAATTCGCCTGCCCTTGCGCACCCCTGATAAAGAGAGGACGCATAGGGTGAGTTCGCGCGGAAGCGCGATAGACCATTTGCGCTCATCGTAAGCTCTCGCCCGCGGGCGTTTTCCGCTCAACAGTTCAATATCACAGAGCGCGGCCTCTCGGTCGAGGGCTTGACCGACATTCAAGCGGCCCTGGCCCTGTTTGCTGATCGAGCCGTCGCTCAACAGATGGCCGACGAGACGAGCAAAGGCCAACGTGCATTGGCGCTCGGACTCATTTTCCATGGAAAACACCCGCTCGCCCGCCGCCAGTCGATAACCGGTTTCGTCGGGCCCGATCTCATCGAGCGGCGCTTCAAGAGCGGTTACTGCGCGGCTTTCGCCCGGCGTCAGTTCGTCCGCGCGCACATAACTTCCGTCGGCGCACAAGATGCGATGGTCAGGCGTGCATACGAGCTTGCGCCCGTCCTGCAGCGTGAGACTGACGCACTCACGCTCGCCCTGAATCATCATCTCGCTCTGCACTGCGCGCGCTAGGCGACGCTCGGTAGTCGGTGCGTATAGCACCGAGCCGCCTGCTTCAGGTAGTTGCTCGATTGTGCGGGCTGTGCCATTTGCCATCAGCACAGGAGTCCCGGCGGCGATGCAGGTGGTACATCCGTAGCCCACGGTATAAAAGCCCAGCGCTTCCAAGTCCTTCAGGAGCCCGGCCTTGGTCAGATAGTCGGTCACCACTCGCGAGCCGGGGGCGAGCGAGGTTTTCACCCAGGGCTTGGAGGACAGGCCGCGCGCGACGGCATTGCGCGCCAGGAGTCCGGCCGCCACGAGAACGGCGGGATTCGAAGTGTTGGTGCAACTGGTAATGGCGGCGATCAACACGGCGCCGTCCTGCACCGGAAATTCTTTGCCGCCGACACTCGCGGTGGCGCTGCCGGTCGCCTTGGGATTTTTCTGGCCGCGTTCCTCGGCCATTCTTTTGACGCTGGCTCGGTACACGCTCTTGGCGTTGGTCAACGGCACGCGATCTTGCGGGCGCTTGGGTCCCGCCAGCGAGGGTTCGACTTTCGACAGGTCGAGTGCGACCACGCTGGTATAATCGGCGGCCGGCGCACCGTTGACGCGCCACAACCCCTGCGCCTTGGCGTACGCTTCGACGAGCGCAACCTGTTCGGGCGCCCGGCCGGTGAGTTCGAGATAGCGAATGGTCTCTTCATCGATCGGGAAAATCGCGCAGGTCGAGCCGAACTCGGGCGACATGTTGGCGATGGTGGCGCGGTCGGCCAGCGGCAGACCCTTGAGGCCGTCGCCGAAGAATTCCACGAATTTATCGACCACGCCGTGCTTGCGCAGTATCTCGGTCACGGTCAGCACCAGATCGGTGGCGGTCGTGCCCGCAGGCAGCGCGCCGGTGAGCTTGAAGCCGATCACTTGCGGAATGAGCATGGTCACCGGCTGGCCCAGCATGGCAGCCTCGGCTTCGATGCCGCCGACGCCCCAGCCGAGAACGCCCAAGCCGTTGACCATGGTGGTGTGCGAATCGGTGCCGACCAAGGTGTCGGGATACGCGATCTTCTTGCCCGCGGCATCGTCGGAAAAAATCACCCGCGCCAGCCGCTCGATGTTGACCTGATGCACGATGCCGGTGTTTGGCGGCACTACCTTGAAGTTGCTGAAGGCAGTCTGGCCCCAGCGCAGGAACGCATAGCGTTCGCCGTTGCGGGCGAACTCAATTTCGTTGTTGTGCTGTAGCGAGTCGGCCTTGCCGTATTCGTCGACTTGCACGGAGTGATCGATGACCAGTTCCGCGGGCGCCAACGGATTGACCCGTTGCGGATCGCCGCCGAGCCGCTCGATGGCCTCGCGCATGGCGGCGAGATCGACGATGCAGGGTACGCCGGTGAAGTCTTGCATGA
>CAYRAC010000767.1:0-2421 GCA_964422045.1 uncultured Steroidobacteraceae bacterium | reverse complement strand
GCAGCGCGACCACGAGCGAGCCCGGGCCCCACAGCAGCGCCTCGTGTTCGGGAGTTGCCGGCTGTTCCTCGAACTCGAGGCCATCCGTCGGATCGGCACGCTTGCCATACGGCAGGCGCAGGAGCACACGCGGTGCCACCAGACCTATCCAGGGCGCGATTGCACTGTGGCGCAGTTCCGACCATCGCTGCGCGAGGTCGGCGCTCAGCGGCTGCCATTGTCGAGGTTCCGGCAGGTCGGCCACCGACCCGCAGCCAAACAACGCCGGTGCCGCCGCCATCACCACGGGGCCACCTGCTTGTGCTGCGACCGTGCCGAGCGCCGACAACAAGCTCAGGTCGCCCGCAGTTGGGCCAACGCTGAACAGCCCCGCGAGCAGTGCCCAACGCGGACCCCGATCCTCGTCCGGCGCGCGCAGCACGCGAGACAGGCCGGAGCGCGACGCATCGTCCTGTGCGGCGTGCAGATCAGCGGCCAGCTCCTCGCGGGTAACGTCCAGCAAGTAAAGCTGCAGGTCTTCATTCAATTCGAGGTTGGAGACGAGCCATTGCACGCCTCGCCACGCCGTTTCAACGGTGCGGAACGCCGCTGTGTTCAGGAGCCCCCGCATACGCTGCGCAATCAGCCCGTCGATCTCCGCCAAATAGATTGCCTGATGGGGTGAACTGCCGGGCACGATATACGGGGCCACTGTGTCCCGGATCAGAGCATCGACGCCGCGGATGGCGCGTGGCGCGGCGTCGGACGGCGCCGATGCCAGCAACCGCTGCAACATGCCCGAGTCGCTCTCATCGCCCGCGGGCACCGGATCGGGTGCCGCAGCCGCTGTGCGCGCCAGTCCCAGCGCACGCAATTCCTGCGCCGCGCGTTCGAAACTCGCCGGATCAAGCAGAGCCGCGCGCAACTCGCGTAAGCGAGCGAAGATCGGCGCCCGCTCGTACAAGCGGTCGGGGTGCAGGTCGTCCAGCGATTCGAAATCCAAAAGCGCAGCGGAGCCGGACGGGTCGGCGGGGAGCGGCACTCGCGGGGCGATGCGGGTCAATACCTGTTCGACGCTGTCCAGGTCGATCCGATGGAGCCGGCGCTGGGCAAGCGTCGCCGCATCGCCAATGCCGCGTGGACCGCGACCGCTGAAGTCACCGAACAGCAGCAGTCGCATCGGACCTTCGGGGGTGCGGGGCCGCCCCGATGGCGAGCGGCCAAACTCGACCGCGAATTCCATGCGAGAGCGGGTGGGCATGATTCAGGCTCCAAGCGTCAGCGCGCTACGGTACGGGAAGTGCGGCATAGTCCGGTTCCTTGGCGAATACCAATAAGCGGTTGTATGCCGGGAGGTTGTGGTCCGCGTCGAGCCGCAGACCGTACTGCGCGGCAAGCGCGGTGACGGCGGTAATATCGCGCAAACCCGAATTCGGATCGCGCTCCTTGAGCATGCGATCGAAGTCTTGGTTGCTGTCCGAGGTATAGCGTCCGTCGTAACGAAATGGGCCGTAGATGCATAGAACGCCGCCCGGCGCCAACACGCCACCGACCCCGTGAAACAAGGCCATGACTTCGCGCCACGACATGATGTGCAGGGTGTTCGCAGTGAATACCGCGTCTGCGTTGCGCAGCGGCCACACCGCCTGGCGCACGTCCAGCAGTGTCGGGAGCCGCAGATTGCGCGCGCCTTCGAGCTTTACCCGCTCCGTCAAGTCGGCCAGATACGGCAACTGCTCCGTCGGGTACCAGTGCAGATGCGGCAGCGCTCGCGCAAAATGCACGGCGTGCTGGCCGGTGCCGCTGCCGATTTCCATGACGAGCGCGCGATCGGCAAAGCAAATCCGCAGGACCTCCAAGATCGGGTCCTTGTTGCGTTCGCAGGCGGCGGAGAAGGGCAGCATCGGAACTGCGATTTTACGCTAAAGTGGCGACCCTGTTGATGGCTAAGGAGATGACGATGGCGATTTCCATGTATGAAATTTCGGTTCCGGGGCTGATTCGCGGGCTGACCAATGCGTCCGCCTTGCTCGACAAGGCGGCTGAACACGCGACCGCAAAGAAATTCGATAGCGCCGTTCTCGCCCAGTCGCGGCTGTTCCCGGACATGTATCCGCTGGTGCGCCAAGTTCAGGTCGCCTGCGACACCGCCAAGGGCGCCGCGGGCCGTCTGGCGGGTGTCGACATTCCCAAGCACGAGGACACCGAAGCGACTTTCGCCGAGCTGCAGGCGCGCATCGCCAAGACGGTGGCTTTCCTCAAGTCGGTCAATGAAGGCCAGATGAAGGACGCGGAAACACGCAGTATCGAACTCAAGTTCCCGAACGGCAGCATGAAATTCAAGGGGCTGGATTACTTAACCGGTTTCGTACTGCCGAATTTCTATTTTCACATCAGCATGGTGTACGCGCTATTGCGCAAATCCGGCGTTGCGATCGGCAA
>CAYRAC010000766.1:0-2422 GCA_964422045.1 uncultured Steroidobacteraceae bacterium | reverse complement strand
ATTCGAGTGATTTCCCTTGCGCTCGCCGTCCGCAAGCGACAGCAGCACTTGCACGAGCGCAACTCCGTCCGCATAGGCGTGGTGGATCCGCACGATGACGGCGCTGCGGCCGTCGAAGTTCTCCACGAGATGGAACATCCACGGCGGTCGGCCCGGATTGAACGGCGTGCTCGCGAGCTCCCCGACGAGCGCCTGCAGTTCCTGCTGGCCCGCGGGCAGGGGCAAGGCGCAGCTCAGCACATGATCGTCAAGATCGAACTGCGCCGACTCCTGCCACGCAGCGGCGATGCGGCCATTGGCCGGGACAGAGCGAAACCGCGAGAAGGCGAGAAACCGCCGTTCGATCAATTTGCGCAGCGCTGCGCGCTCAATGCGGGCGTCGAGCACCAGCAAGCCGACGATCATCATCGGATGCGACGGCCGATCCATCAGCAGCCACGCTCGATCCACACTCGACATGTTCTCGACGGCGCTCATGGCTACAGTGTGATCCATTCAAGCGACTTTTGATCCCTCGGTTTGTCCTGATACCAATGCGGTACTTCAGGTGCGTATCGTTGATCAGTCTGACGTTTGGGATGCAAGGCAATGGCTTACTTCGTCACTGGCGGTACTGGTTTCATAGGCCGGCACTTCATCGCTGAGATTTCAGTGCACGGTGAGCCAATTTATGTGCTGGTGAGACCCGGGTCGCGCACTCGATTCGAGCGCCTCGTGAAGGACAACGGTGTGCGTGGCAGCTTGATCATCGCCGTGGAGGGTGATTTGAGCGATGAGTTGCTCGGCGTGCCAGCGTCAATGCGCGAGCAGCTGCGTGGCCACATCGGTCACTTCGTTCACTTGGGTGCGCTCTACGACTTGGCCGCCGAAGCGGCTCCGCTCGAGCGCAGCAATGTGGCTGGAACTCGAAACGCGCTGCAACTTGCGCACGACCTCAAGGCCGGCTGCTTTCACCAAGTAAGCTCGATCGCGGCCGCCGGTCGCTATGAGGGGATTTTCACCGAGTCGATGTTTGACCAAGCCCAGGACCTCGAGCATCCCTACTTTCGTACCAAGCACGAATCCGAGGCGCTGGTGCGAAGCTCGTGTCGAATTCCGTGGCGCATCTACCGGCCCGGCATGGTCGTCGGACACTCCGTGAGCGGTGCGATGGACAAGGTCGACGGCCCTTACTACCTGTTCAAGCTGATTCAGAAGGTACGCGACACCGTTCCGTCCTGGCTGCCGCTCGTCGGGTTCGAGGGAGGGCACATCAATCTGGTGCCCGTCGACTTCGCCGCCGCGGCCCTCGCCCACTTGATGCACGCGCCGGGACAGGATGGTCAATGCTTTCATCTCACGGATCCGCAGGATCGACGCATCGGCGACGTACTGAACCTGTTTGCCAAGGCTGCGCACGCTCCCACCATGACACTGCGGCTCGACTCGGACCTGCTGCAGCGGCTCGCCTCGGCCGTCGGCGCAGTCAGCGAGCTGGGTCATCCGCTGCGCCGCCTCAAGGTTCGAGTGCTGCGGGAGTTCGGCATTCCCGCCCCGGTGGTCTCGCTGCTCGACTACCCGACCCGATTTGACGCCTCGCGAGCGCAGGAATTGCTGGCCGCCGCTGGCATTCAAGTGCCGTGCCTGGAGAATTACGCCTGGCGCCTGTGGGACTACTGGGAGCGTCAGCTCGATTCGGATCTCGACACGGTGGGCAACCTGCGGGCCGCGGCCGGGGGCAAAACCATCCTGATTACGGGCGGTTCATCGGGTATCGGCCGCGCTAGCGCCGTGAAGCTCGCCGACGCCGGAGCTCATGTCCTCATCGTCGGGCGCAATGTCGAGAATCTGACTCGCGTGAGCAGTGAGATCGAACGGCGCGGCGGCCGCGTCAGCCAATACGCCTGCGACTTGACGGATGCGGCGGCGAGCGCAAATTTGCTGGCCACCTTGCTGGCCGAACATGGCCACATCGACATTCTCATAAACAACGCCGGCCGCTCGATTCGACGCTCCATCGACAACAGCTACGATCGAATGCACGACTACGAACGATTGATGAGCATCAACTACTTTGCCGCAGTGCGCATGACCCTTGGCCTGCTGCCGGCAATGGTCAAGCATGGATCGGGCCACGTCATCTGCATCTCATCCATTGGCGTGATCACGAATGCGGCACGCTTCGCCGCCTACAATGCGTCCAAGGCGGCTCTCGAAGCATTCACGCGCTGTGCCGCGGCCGAGTACAGCGACCGCAATATTTGTTTCACCGTCATCAACATGCCCCTGGTGCGCACTCCGATGATTGCGCCCACCAAGTTGTATGAGCGATTCCACGTACTGCAGCCAGAGCAGGCCGCCGACCAGGTGTGTGCCGCGGTCGTGCATCGGCCGGCGCGCCTCGCGACTAGGCTGGGGACGCTTGCGCAGGTCGTCGAAGCGT
>CAYRAC010000765.1:0-2423 GCA_964422045.1 uncultured Steroidobacteraceae bacterium | reverse complement strand
AATGTACGTTGCCAGGGAATTGGCGGGTCAGTTGAAAGTCCTCCTCGAGGGACAGAGGTCTTCTGCATCGAATATCGACAGCGTCGACTCGATCGTTCGAACGTGACGCCTTGCGCAGTTACGCAATGCCCGTCGCCTCTACACTGCCAATATGACAAATAACAGGGACCGTTCGCCGGTCGCGGTGGTTGGTCTCTCGTTCCGCATGCCCGGAGCCCGAGGCGAGGCACTCTGGCAGGCATTATTGGCTGGTGAAAACCTGGTCTCGGCGGTGCCTTCCGACCGCTGGATCCAGGATTCCCTGCTCCACCCGAACAAGGGTGAACCCGGCACGTCGTATACGTTTGCCGCGGGTTCCATCGGCGATGTCGCGGGATTCGACGCGGGTTTTTTCGGCATTTCGCCGCGCGAAGCGGAGCAGATGGATCCGCAGCAGCGGGTGATGCTCGAGCTGGCCTGGGAAGCCTTCGAACAGGCCGGCATTCCGCCCTCCTCCATGCGCGGCAGCCGCTGCGGCGTGTACGTGGGACTCTCGAGTGTCGACTACGCCTATCGCCGCGCCGATGATCTGGGCGCCATCGACTCGACCACCATGACCGGCAATGCGAGCAGCATTGCGGCGAACCGCATCTCCTACGTGTTCGATCTGCGCGGACCGAGCATGGTGATCGATACCGCTTGCTCGTCCTCGCTGGTCGCCTTTCATCAGGCGTGCCAGTCGATCCGCATGGGCGAGTGCGATGCGGCCGTGGCCGGGGGCATCAGCCTGCACCTGCATCCCTACGGATTCATCGGCTTCTCCAAGGCCTCGATGCTGTCGCGCCATGGCCGCTGCGCAGTGTTCGATGCCGACGCGGACGGTTACGTGCGCTCGGAAGGCGGCGGCGTGGTGATCTTGAAGCCGCTGGCGCAGGCGCTTAAGGACGGTAATCGGATCTTGGCCGTGGTTGCCGCCACCGGTGTGAACAGCGACGGGCGCAAGTCCGGGCTCACCGTGCCGAGCCACGATGCCCAGTCTGAACTGCTCCGCGACGTATATCGGCGCGCCGGGATCGCGCCCGCCGATATCGACTATTACGAGGCGCATGGAACCGGTACCGCGGTGGGCGATCCGCTGGAAACTCGTGCCATCGGCGAGGCCCTGGGGCAACTGCGCCCCGCGAACAAACCGCTGCCGATCGGATCGGTCAAGGGCAACCTTGGGCACCTCGAGGCCGCCGCCGGCATGGCCGGCCTCGTCAAGGTGCTGCATGTGCTGCGCGATCGCATCGTGCCCGCGAACATTCACCTGCACACCGCCAACCCGACGATCGACTTGGCGGGTTGGAATCTTGCGCCCGTGACCGAGTCGTTGCCGTTGGCGACGGATCGGCGGATCGTGATCGGCGTCAGCGCCTTCGGCTTCGGCGGCACCAATGCGCACGCGGTGCTCACCAGCTTCGAGCCGGCGATCCCATTGCTCCCCGAGCGGGAAGGTCCCCCGGAGCTCGCACTTACCGAGCTGCCGCCGTTGCTGCTGTCGGCGCGCAGTCCCGCGGCGCTGCGCGCGGCAGCGCGGGCAATGGCCGGTCACCTACAATCTCACACCGAGTTACCGCTGCGCGACATTCTCTACAGCGCGGCCATGCACCGGGACATCCATCTGCACCGCCTCGCCGCAAGTGGCGCCGATCGAGAAGGGATCGCACACGCTCTCGAGCAGTTCGCCGCGACCGACGCCGCCGAGGGGGTCACGGTGGGCAAGTACCGCCCCGACGCGTCCGCGCCTGCCTTCAGTTACTCGGGCCACGGGTCGCAGTGGATCGGCATGGGCTTGATGCTGCTCGATGAGGACGCGGGGTTTCGCGCGGCTGTCGAGGAAGTCGAGGCGCTGTACGCGTCCATCTCAGGCCAGTCGATCCTGGCAGAGCTCAAGGCGCCGGCGGATCAAAATCGCTTCGCGCTCACCGAAGTGGCGCAGCCGACGCTCTTTGCCTTGCAGGTGGGCCTCACCCGCATGCTCGAGCACCGCGGGATTCGGCCGATTGCGGTCTGCGGCCACAGCGTCGGAGAAGTGGCCGCGGCCTGGGCGAGCGGCGCATTGACTTTGCACCAGGCGGTGCGCGTCATTCACGAGCGCAGCACGCATCAGGCAATCACCCGCGGCAGAGGGTGCATGACTGTGGTCACGCTGGCACCCGCCGACACGCAAGGATTGCTCGGGACGTTGGGTGTCGAGGGGATTGAGATCGCGGCGGTCAACAGCCCGCAATGCGTCACCGTTGCCGGCGACGCTGCGCGCATGGCGCGTTTCGAAACTGTACTTACGCAGCGCCGAATCGTGTTTCAGCGTCTGACGCTCGATTATGCCTTTCACAGCGCCGCAATGGACCCGATTCGAGACCCCCTCATGCGGTCCTTGCAAGGGGTTGGAGCGCGCGGCA
>CAYRAC010000764.1:0-2425 GCA_964422045.1 uncultured Steroidobacteraceae bacterium | reverse complement strand
GCGGCAGCACCTGTTGCAGCACATGCATGAAGTTCTCGACGATGACGATGGCCTTCGCACCGCTGTCGACCAACTGATGCTCGAGTTCGCGCGCGGTATACAGGGGATTGGTGTTGACGACCACCATGCCGGCGCGCAGCACGCCGAACAGCGCGATCGGGTACTGCAGGATATTCGGCATCATGAGAGCGACGCGGTCGCCGCGCACCAGGCCGGATTTTTGCTGCAGCCACGCCGCAAAGGCGCGGCTCAGCGCGTCGAGTTGTGCGAAGCTCAAGCTTGCGCCCAGGTTGCTGAACGCCGGCGAGTGGCGATGCTCCGCGCACGCTTGCTCGAAAATGTCCCGCAGCGATGCGTAGCTGTCGGGATCAATATCGGTCGGCACGCCGGGCGGGTATTGCGTCAGCCAGTTTCGATCCACTCCGCTGCTCCTCGTTTTTTGTTCCGCGTGTATAGCATCCGTGATCGTTGACGTAAACTTGTGGCCATGAATGCCGCGCCCGACGCCCGCGAACAGCAAATCATCCGCTCGTGGAACGTGAACGCCGTGCCGTGGGCCGAGGCGATTCGGTCCGGGAGCATCGAGAGCCGCAAGCTCGTGACCGATCGCGCCATCATTGACGCGGTGCTCGGGCTTGGCCCGCGCCGCATTCTGGATTTGGGGTGCGGCGAAGGTTGGCTGGCGCGGGCCTTGGCCGCTTGCGCAATCCAGACCGTCGGCATCGATGTCGTGCCGGAACTCATCGCGGCGGCGGCGCGTCTCGGCGGCGGCGAATTTCTCGTGCGCGAGTATCGCGAAATTGCGCAGGCTCGCTGGCGCGCGCGCGAGTTCGATGCCGCCGTATGCAACTTCTCCCTGCTTGGCAAGGAGTCCGTGGAATCGCTGCTGGCTGCAATCCCCGAGTATCTCGCCGCGCCCGGATACCTCATCGTGCAGACGCTGCATCCGCTGGCAGCGTGCGGCGATCTTCCCTACGAGGATGCGTGGCGCGCCGGAAGTTGGCTCGGATTCGGTGCGCAATTCAGCGAACCGGCACCCTGGTATTTCCGCACCCTCGAGAGCTGGCATTGCATGCTGCGGCGGACCGGATTCGAGGTGCTCGAGTGTCGCGAACCGACGGCGCCCGGTGCCCGGGCGCCGGCTTCCGTCATTTTCATATGCAAGCCGCGCGTGCGAGAGCAGACTGCTCGGACGGCACCGGACTCGGTGCCGGTCTCGAGTGGCAATTCAACACAATGAGCGGCGCTTCCTCCCAGGCCTAAAGGCCAGGGTTTGCGCGCCGAATATTCGATGAATCTATGGCGTTTGCGGCGGATTTTGCGATTGGCGTCGAGCGGCGCGCTGTTGGCGCTCTCCGGCTGCGTCATCGGCTACGGACCGTGCCTGTTGCAGCAGCCGGTGAAGAATAATCTCACCGGCCGGGTTCATTTCCGCGACTACCCGACCAGCGAAGGCATGGACAAAGTTCCGGTGTTGGCGCTCGATCGGACGGCCTATGTGTACGCGCCCGCACAAAGCCGTCATTGCCTGCCCGCAAACGACGTGCAGCTGGTGGGCGTCGCGGAATTCCCGCAAGACGTGATCGAAAATTCGCATGTGAGCGTTGATGGCAAGCTTTTTCAGGCGGGGTCGTCCAGCCAGCACACGCAGTTTCTGATGAACGTAACCACCATATTGCCCATCAGTGGCGCCCGCTGAGCCCGGGCGTCTACAATCGCCCGGCAAACTCGGATTACACCAGGGAGTTGAATCTTATGAAAAATGCGAATTTAGCGGGACTTCTCGCCGCGCCTTTGATGCTGCTTGCCTTGTCGTTGCCCGCTCTGGCGGATTCCCCCACCCCCACGCCCACGACCTGCAAGGACGGCACTACCTCCACGGCCACCGGTAAGGGTGCCTGCAGCGGTCATTGCGGCGTGCAAAACGCCGCTGCGACTGCCACCGCCCCGGCTGCCGCTGCGCAGGCAATGCCTGCGGGCGGCGCGCCTGCTGCCTCGGGAGCCACCGCCACTTGCGAGGATGGCACCAAGTCCACGGCGACCGGCAAGGGTGCCTGCAGCGGTCACGGCGGCCTGCTGAAACCCGCGAAGAGCGCGGCGCCTGCCGCAGCACCCGCGGCCGGCACTGCCATGACAGCGGCTCCCGCTGCTGCCGCCAAGACCTCGACGGCGACCAAGTCGGCACCGGCCAGCAGCACGGATCCGACCGGTGCAACCGCCAAGTGCAAGGACGGGACCTACTCGAAGTCGACGCACAAGGCCGGGACCTGTTCGAGTCACGGCGGCGTTGCGGAGTGGCTGACCGCCGCTCAGTAACGGCAACGACGAGGCCGGGCGGCGGCGTCCGCCCGGCCCATCGCCGCCGCCGCGAGTCACGCCTCTAACGGCGCAGCAACGGGAGCAGCGACGGCCACACATTGGCCAG
>CAYRAC010000763.1:0-2425 GCA_964422045.1 uncultured Steroidobacteraceae bacterium | reverse complement strand
CCAGGCGGGACTGCTGGCCTACATGGACGTGTTTTTTTACTGCGCCCTGTTGTCATTTGCCTTCGTCCCGTTCACCTTCTTGTTCTCTCCCGTGAAGAAAGCGGGCGGGGCGCCGGGGCACTGATGCGACTCGCGCGGTCACTCGCTCCCTGTGTTCTGGCGTGCATCCTCGCGGCCTGCAAAGTGGGTCCCAATTTCACGCCCCCCGAGCCCCCGGTGCCCGACGAATATGCCGGCATGAAAAGCGCGGCGGATGAGGCTGCGCCCAGACCGTCGACGGATTCGGCGCCGCCATCCTTCTGGTGGCGGCAATTTAGCGACCCGGTGCTGGACCGCCTGGAAGAGCGCGCAGCGGCGGGAAACTTGGATCTCAAGGCGGCATTCTTGAGAATCGTCGAGGCGCGAGAACAGGTGCAATCGGCCCGGGCGCAGGGGCTGCCGAGTCTCAACGCGAGCGCAAGCTATTCGCGCGAACAGCTTGGGCTCGCCGGCATCATCAAATCCCAGCACATCAACGAGGGAGCGGCCGGCTCTTCGACGACGGCAGGGTTGATTGCATCGCTCGAAACCCCGGTTAACCTGTACCAGCTGGGGTTCGACGCGTCATGGGAACTCGATCTCTTCGGCAAAGTGCGTCGCTCGGTCGAGGTGGCCGATGCGCGCAGTAGCGGCGCTGTCGAATCGCGCAATGATTTGCTGGTCTCGCTCGAAGCCGAAGTTGCGCAAGACTACTTTCAACTTCGGGCCGCACAAATGCTGAGCACGATCATCGGCGAGCAAATTGCGGCGCAGCGTGAGGTTTTCGACTTGACGCAAAACAGGCATCAGCACGGGCTCGCCGGTGAGGCGGACGTAGAGTCGGCGCGTGCGCAATTGTTGACGCTGCAATCGGAACTGCCGCCCTACGAGCAATCGATTGCGACGTCGCGGCATGCGCTCGCCGTCCTAACCGGACAGACTCCGGAAACGACGGATGCCGATTTTGGCGACGCGGGCGACCTGCCGGCGCCGCCCGCCGTGCTTCCGCTAGGACTACCCTCGACGCTTGCGCGGCGGCGCCCGGACATCCGGCAGTCGGAAGCCGCATTGCACGCCGCCACGGCGCAGGTCGGCGTATCGGTGGCATCGCTGTTTCCCGACATCTCGCTCACCGGCACCTTCGGCATGCGCAATTTGAGCCCGGGCTATCTTTTTGACTGGGACAGCAAGTTCTACACGTTCGGGCCCACGATTTCGATTCCGATATTTCACGGTGGGGCGCTGGTGTCGAACGTGCGCCTGTCGCGCGCCCTGGCAGCCGAAGCGGCATTGAATTACCGCAAGACCGTCCTGCAGGCGCTTCAGGAAGTGGAAGACGGCTTGACCAGCTTGCACCAGGATGCTGCGCGCAGCGCCGCGCTGCGCGAGACGGTCACCGCCGATCAACGGGCGCTCGACATCGATATCGATGCCTATCACCACGGTCTGCTGACCTACATCACCGTGCTGACGGTGCAGATTCAGGCGGTCCAAGCGCGCCAGCAACTGGCACAGGCCCTGCTGACGCAAAACACCGACCTCGTGAAGCTTTACAAGGCGCTGGGTGGCGGCTGGGAGGACGGGCCGGCGAACCCCGCCGCGAATCGCGATCGTTCCAGCGCTGGAAATTGAAGCGCTAGCGCGAAGCGCTGCCACCGCCTAAGCGGCGAAATGACGAATTTCCCCCGCGAAAGCTCTTGTATTAAGATAGGCCCAAGCTGGCTCGCCGCGCTTGGGTGGGCGTTCGGGAGATTGACGGCATGAAGTCTCCGTCGTGGTTTAGAAGTGTTGCTCCGCAACCTCGAGTTGCGGGTTATTGCTGTGTGCTCGTCGCCGCGGCTTATGTCGCGGCAGTCGCGGTGCTGGTCGCGTACTTGCTCGGTGACATGTTCTGGTAAATTACGACTGCGGGTGAGGCCCGCTTTACACCTCGGGCCTCACCAACCACGCCGGCGGGTGTGCGCGTGTGCTGCCGAAAGCACGTTGTTCTTTGCTCTAGGTTGATCACGGGCACTCACGAATTTTGTTCACCCAGCGAAAAGAGGCTTGTCGCAGTCATTTCACACACGGTGACGCCTGACTGATTGGATATCCGCCACGTCCAGCGAATAATTCCAGTGGTTTTTGAGGCAGAGACGCTGGACTCGAGGACGTGGCACGATACTTTGAGGGCATCTCCCGGTCGGACAGGTGCGAGCCACTTCAGGCCCTCGAGTCCCGGGGAGCCGAATGAACTGGAATCGATCAGGATGTGTTTCACAACGAGTTCCATGCCCACCGCCGCGGTGTGCCAGCCCGACGCAATCAGGCCCTTCCAGCGACCCCGTTCGGCTCGTTCGCGATCGACATGAAACCATTGCGGGTCGTACCGGGAGGCAAATTCCACGATCTCGGACTCGGTAATTAC
>CAYRAC010000762.1:0-2432 GCA_964422045.1 uncultured Steroidobacteraceae bacterium | reverse complement strand
CTCGATTGATTCCGGCGTCGCGATAGCCGGCGAAGCGGCCGCGCTCGAAGGTGCCCGGGTTCGCTTCCAGCGTCACTTCCACGTCGGCGGCGACTGCGATCCGCTGCCGCAATGCGCCGAGCAAGCGGCTGAAGTCCTCGGGCTGAAACAGACTCGGTGTGCCGCCGCCGAAGAACACGCTGTCGACTCTGCGCTGCTCGAGGCGCGGCAGTTCGAGCTCGAAATCTCGAAGCAGTGCATCGATGTATGCGGCGTCGGGCGCGGCCGACTTCAATTGATGCGAGTTGAAATCACAATACGGGCATTTGCGCACGCACCAGGGCATGTGCACGTACAACGCCAGCGATCGTTCGCTCATGGCCGTGCCGCGCACTGCGCCAGCAGCTGCTCGCGCAAGGCGCGCAGTGCGATGCCGCGATGACTGATCCGGTTCTTGTGTGCCAAATCGAGCTGCGCGGCGCTGAGCTGCAACTCCGGCAGCCAGAAGTAGGGATCGTAGCCGAACCCGCCGCTGCCGCGCGGCACATCGAGAATCGATCCTTCCCAGGTTCCGTGCGCGAGCAGCGGCTGCGGATCCTCGGCGCCGGCAACGTAAGCCAAGACGCAGCGATAACGCGCGCTGCGCAGGGTGCCCGGCGCGTGTGCGAGCGCGCGCAGCAATTTGGCGTTGTTCGCCGCATCATCGGCGCCCGCTCCGGCATAGCGCGCCGAAAAAATGCCTGGCGCGCCGCCCAGGGCGTCGACCTCGAGCCCCGAGTCATCGGCGATCGCCGCCGCACCCGGCGCCGCCGCCGCTGCGTGGCGCGCCTTTTGCAGCGCGTTCTCCAGAAAGCTCGCGCCGGTCTCCTGCGGCGGCGCTACCCCCAATTCGCCGAGACTGCGAAGATCGAAAGGCAGATCGGCCAGGAGTGCTCGGAATTCGCGCAGCTTGCCCGGATTGCTGGTTGCGACAATGAGCGGCCTACGCGGCACGTACGCTCTGTTGAGCGGCATGCAGGCGCGCGATCCCCGCGCTCGCGAGGTCGAGCAATTGGTCGAGCTCGTGGCGGCGGAACGCGTGGCCCTCGGCGGTGCCCTGCACTTCGACGAATGCGCCGCCGCTGTTCATGACGACGTTCATGTCGGTCTCCGCGTTCGAATCCTCGGCGTAGTCCAAGTCGAGCACGGGCACGCCGCGATAGATGCCGACGGACACCGCCGCGACTTGACCGTGCAGCGGATTCGCGGCAACGGCGCGCCGCTTGAGCAGCGTGTCGATCGCATCCGCCAGGGCAACGAACCCGCCGGTAATCGCCGCCGTGCGCGTGCCGCCATCCGCCTGCAGCACGTCGCAGTCGACGGTCACGGTGCGCTCGCCCAATCCCTTGAGGTCGACCACCGCCCGCAGGGCGCGGCCGATCAGACGCTGGATCTCCTGGGTGCGGCCGCTCTGCTTGCCGCGCGCCGCCTCGCGGCCGGAACGAGTATGCGTGGCCCGCGGCAGCATGCCGTATTCCGCGGTCACCCAACCTTGCGCCTGGCCGCGCAGAAATGACGGTACGCTATCTTCGATGCTTGCCGTGCACAGCACGCGCGTCTCGCCGAAGCCAACCAACACCGAACCCTCGGCGTGTTTGGTGTAGCCGCGCTCGAAACTCACGGCGCGCATCTCATCGGGCGCGCGGCCGCTCGGCCGGATGCTCACGCCTTCCGCCAGCGCAGCGCCGCCGCACTGGTGTTGTCGCTATAGGGGGCGGACGCCTCGACCGCCTGGGTTCCGAGATCCGTCAGGGATTCGCGCAACGGCTTGCCGGCGGCCTGTGCAAAGCGCACGAAATCCTGATCCCGCAGATTGGCCCACAGGCCGTCGGTACACAGCAGCAAGACGTCGCCGCCTTTGAGCTTGCGCCGCGTCGATATGCTCATCTCGGGCAAGGCCGCGTCTCCGCCGAGACAACACTCGACGTAATTGCGCATCGGATGGCCGTGAACTTCCGCCTCGGTGATCAAGCCTTCGCGCAACAGCACTTCGACGTGGCTGTGATCGCGAGTGCGCTCCAGTACTTCGGCTTGACGTAGTTGATAGACGCGGCTATCGCCGACATGCGCCCAGTAAGCTGCCGAGTCTTGAACCAAGCACAGCGCGCAGGTCGCGCGCGGCCGCGCTTCGACACTCAGGCCGTTGCCGAGCTTCACGACTTCTTCATGGGCGCGGCCGAGCGACAAATGCAGGAACCCCAGCGGATCGAAAATAGGATGCGGCGTCTGCCAGAACGATTCGAGCAAGGTGGCCAGAGCAGTCTCGGCGGCGCGTGCGCCTTCCGCGTGGCCGCCCATGCCATCGATCACCACCAGCAGCACCGCTTGCTCGGCAGCCGCGACGGCAACTCGGTCCTGATTCTCTTCGCGGTGACCGATGAGGCTGACGTCGGCGGTCTCGATCTGCAATGACT
>CAYRAC010000761.1:0-2435 GCA_964422045.1 uncultured Steroidobacteraceae bacterium | reverse complement strand
AGTTGAAAACGGATCCACCAGTAGGGCGAGTTGGCGCGGCGGTAGAGGGACATGGGGGATTCTTGGGATACAAAGTCCGAGGGCTTGAACAGGCCCGAGATATGATGCCCTCAGACAAGGCTCGAGTCACCGTGTATTGACAATGTCGGTACAATAATGTAAGTTAGGTAATCAGGAGATCCTATGGCGCAACCGGCAAGAAAAGACGATGTTATTCAGATTCGGACATCCGCTGAGACTAAGGCGGTCCTCAATCGTGCGGCAGCTTTGCGCGGACAGAAGCTCTCGGAATTCATGCTGGACAGCGCGCGCCGTCAGGCGGAAGAGGCAATCTTGGATCAGAGGATATTCATATTGGATTCAAAGACGCACGACAAGTTTCTTGCCTTACTCGACGCGCCTACCAAGCCGAGTAAGCAGCTGAAGGCGTTGCTTAAGCGCAAGCCGGTTTGGGCGCAATGACTGCGAGCCGTTGACATTTTGACGAAGCGCTGCGTGTGAGTCAGAGTCTGATCCTGTCGCCCGAGCGGTTGCACGCGCAACACGATGTCTCGCGTTTCGAGAATGGAAGACACCCTTCGCTGGATGCCTGGCTAAATAATAGGGCGCTTGCGAGCGAAGGGCTGTCCGCCCGTACCTATGTCGTGTGTCCACGCGACTCCCCGCGACGTGTCATTGGCTATTACGCGATATCGACAGCCATGGAACAGCGCGTTTCGTTGCCCTCTGCCAGGCTCCGGCGGGCCATGCCCGATCAGGTGCCTATGCTGCTCATCGGTCGGTTGGCCGTCGATCGAAACTACCATGGCAAAGGACTCGGGGGAGATCTGCTGTCCGACGGCGTTAGACGATGCCTTGAGGTGTCGGAAATCGCGGGTGTCCGCGCGATCATCACCCACGCCATCGATGAAGATGCAGTTCACTTTTATCAGCATCATGGTTTTCTTCGCTGTCCGCTCGGTGATCGAGTCCTGCTCTTACCGATCGAGGCTGCGAGGGCGGCTATATGAGTTTTGGAGTGGGTCACTCGTCCGCCAACTCTTGACACTGGCTCTTGGGGATGTATCCTGCGCGGCTCTGAATTTGGAGCACTACATGCGAATTTTATCGAAGACGACGAACTTGCACTCAATGTAGCGCCAGCCCGCGAGCTCACACGGTTGCGGGTAGCGATTTACCCGAAGCCGATTGGGCCGATCATCGCGTCGCGCGAGCTTTAAGCCCCCGGCAGGGATTCTTGCCGAGGGCTTTTTGTTATCGGGGGCCACCCATGCGCGCAGGCATGTATAAGGTAATTGTCGAGCGGCCACGCCGCGGGAAGGAGGGGGATGCGTTCGCCGCCCGGCTCCGTAACGATTTCGATGGACCGACGCGGCTCGGCATGCGAGCGGGCTATGGCTGTCGTAGCCTCAATGAGAACCTGGCTCCGCTGCGCCGGTACCTGCATGCGCAGACCGGACGCCCCTGGAACAAGGTGTTCAGCGAGATTTGTGCGGGTATCGATCGGCGGAACACCGTGCAGCAGCACATCCATCAACATATACACGACTTCATAGCAACCGATGTCGACGTTCGCGAAGGGCAGCTGGTGGACATCGCGCCTCGTTCGGGAATTTTTGGGCTTGGCACCGGAATATCACAGGAACTGTATGTCGATCCACGTACGGGGTTGATCCGTCTCAACAGCAATTACCACCCCTGGCGCCACCAACTCGCCGAGCGTCGCAGGCGTGATCTCGCGGAGATCTCGATGCGGCGTCGCGCCGTGGATGAGCGGACTCTTATTCTACTGCTAAGTGGTGTGTGGTTTTGTGTCGAGGTTGACGTGCTGCCGAAGGAGCGCATCGTTGAGAGTGTTATCGATGGCAAGCCGCAGAGGCGTACAACGGCCGAATCGTCGTATGACGTCGTGCTGCGCCGAAAAATCTCACGGGCGATATTGGCGGATCGGCGTCAATGCGAGCACCTGTACGGATCGAGCGATCTCCATGCTGTGAGCAAGCGGCAAATTTCCAAACGAGAAATAAGAATGCATCGCCTCCGCTAGAAAATAGGGATGTACCGTGCGGTCGACTGGCGACCCGCGCGCACGGGATCTCCTGAATTCACGATCAGGTAGGCCCGCGTCGGCTCTCCGTGTTAAAATGATTTCGCCGTAGCTGGAATGGGAAAAGGTGCGCACCTGAGTACTACCGGCCTACTCGAGAGCTTTTACGCGGAAGTCCACAGCCCCCGGCTCCCAAAAGCGTCATAGTGGGATTCACAATGCTCAGTTTCGTAGCGCTAGGGAAGGGTCGGCGCGATCGTCCGGTCCTTTTTCGCTTGGAGGTCGGCGATGATGCAATGGAACGGCCAGCTGCAAAGTCGCGTCCGGCGTCAAATCGTGCGTGAGTTTTGCGTGACTCTGTTGTGCTTTACTGTGCTCTATGGTGCCA
>CAYRAC010000760.1:0-2436 GCA_964422045.1 uncultured Steroidobacteraceae bacterium | reverse complement strand
CGCGGGGATCCAGCAGGATCAAAATCGAAAACAGCGACACCAGCAGCAATAGCAGGGAGAGTCCGAAGATCGGCGGCAATTGGTTGCTCGCCCACACACCGACGAAGCCGAAGCTCAACTGATTGCCCTGTGCACCCCAACCCAGAGCGGACAGGAGTGCGAGAACCAGCACGGCCACCGGGATGGCGACCATTTTCTCCTCCACGAAGTACCCTTTGACGATGCTCGTATCGCCGGATTTCCCGATCTTCGTCATCACGGCAAGCCGCACGAAATAGCCCAGCGTATAGAGCACGACCGTGACGATGGCGAGCGGCGACAGATGCAAGCCGCCGCGAGCGCCGATCGTGAGGACGAGTCCCATGGCAACCAATAGCAATGCAACCCACGAATACCAATGCACGCGTCGGCGGGCGATCAAATCCACCAATGGCGCAATCACCAACACGTCGCCGCGCATCAGCAGTTGCATGAAGGGGATGCTTACGCCCTGAAAGGTGAATGACAGAGGCACGGTGAACAGGAGCATCGCGGTGCCCACGCCCGAGAGAAACGTCCAGCGCGTCGGTCGCACCAGTGAAATGCCGAAAAGCCGGGTCTGATGTGCGAAACGCCACCAGCCGCTCGCCCCTATCCACACCAGGGTCAAAACGCCGCTCAAGATCGTGGTCGCCGGCAGGATTTCCAGACCCGTCAGGGGCCGGCCGAGCGGCGGGTACTGCACCGTCGCCAGCCAGCGCACCAACACGGCGTAGGGAACATAGGTCGCGAAATACCCAAACGCGAGCCATTCGATGCGAGGTCGCAATTCAGCCTCGCATCAGGGAGTGACCGTGACTTCGACCTTGCGGTTCAGCCAATCAAGGTCGCCCTTGCCGGGAATGGCGGTGCTTTCCCAGCGGAGGTGAATTTTCTCTGGCGCAATCCCGAGAGCGCCCACGATGCCCGCGATTTTTCGGGCCCGCGCTTCGGCCAACGATGCCCTCTCCGTGAGTTCGCCGCCATCCATCAACCGCGACTCAGCCCGGTAACCCACGACGTCCACGCGTTTCGCGTGCGCGGCATTCGCATACGCCGCAAGGTCTTTCAGCTTGACCATGTCGGGTCCCGGGCCCCGATCGCTATCGAACGGATAAGTGATCGTGAGCGAGCGCGCGTCGAATGGAGGCTGTGGCGGCGGCGAGGCCGGTGGATCGAGGATCACGGGTTGCACGGAAAGAGCAGGATCCAGCGCGGCGCGGCGCGCCAGATCCTCGGCGGCGGCGCGCTGCTGCGGGGAGCCGCTGTTGAACACACCGCCGGCCATGCCTTTGATGACGCCATCGAACGGCAGCAGCGCGTTGCATGAGTCATCGATGTCCGGCAGCACGGATGCGCGGCCTTCGATGGTGGCGGCGCCGCAAAAACTTCCCTGCGTGACGCGGCCCTCCACCAACACCCGGTGTTTGAGTTGCGGTACGCCCCAGTCGGCCGGATTGACGAGCGCATAGCGTTTATCCGCATGATCGGCGATGAAGCACAAGTCGGTGTCGGGGCCCGTGTCGCGCGCGATCGGGCAGGCGACGAACGACACCGGGGTGCCGGGCGGCTCCGAGGCCAGCGCCGCGCAACCCGCCAACGCAATCATTGCGCAGCTTGCGCGCCGGAGCCGAATCAATTCACCTGCGTGCCTCATAGGACGCTCAGGAAGTTCACCAAGTCCTGCTTTTCGCCCTCGGTGTAGCCGATGTTGAAGCGCCGATCATAAAAGTCCACGAGCTCCCGCAAGTTGGCCGCCGATCCGTTCATGAAATACGGCGCCCGCGCGGCGAGACCGCGTGACTGCTGCGTCATGCTGGCGCCGACGTCGATGCATTTTCCGGTGATCAGCGCCCGCCCGGGGTCATGTGTATAGATGACGCGCCCCAGATAGGACTGCGCAGGAGCCGACGGATCACAAACGACTTTGAACAGCGGCAAATCCGGCCGCGGGGTGGCCCAGGGATAATTGTTGAGCCCCAGATCCATATAGCCTGGAGCGAGGTCCATTCCCATCAACAGCGTATTGTGACAGCCGCTGCCGCACGAGCGTTTGAAGGGATTGCCGACGCCTTTGTCGTTGTACTTGCCGACATCGCTGATGAGGAAACGGCGCAGGTAAAAAATATCCGCACCGCGCGCCACTGATTCGCGAAACGTCCGTTGCGCACGTTGTGGTTCGGTCTCGCTGCCGGGCGCGCCGAGTTTTTGCCACATCGCGAAGGAGCCGAAAATGCGGTTGATGGGATTGTTGCCGAGCCGGGCGGGCGCTCCCTTCTCGAGCGCTTCCGGACCCAGTCCGGGCGGTGCTCCATCGCCGGTCAGTTCGAGGCCCACGTTGTCGAAACTCTGCGCGGTGTAGATGCTCTTCTCGAAATCTTCGATTTGCTGCGCCTGCGCCTGGCTCATTGCCTGTCG
>CAYRAC010000759.1:0-2437 GCA_964422045.1 uncultured Steroidobacteraceae bacterium | reverse complement strand
TCCCGGCGCAGGCAATGGCACGGCGGGCCGCCACGATGGCAAGCTCGATGCCCGGCACGTGGGAGATGCGCCTCTGCTTCATGCCCGTGCGGCTCGTGATCCACTCATCGTCCGTGGGGAGGAAGGTCGCCAGGTCGTGGTTCGTCAGAATTGACGGCGGCAGGCATTTGCCCCAGCCGACAATGGCAGCGTGAGTCAAGAGAACTCCCCAAGGCGCTTCTGTTTGTCAGCCATTGTCGCCGATATGGCGGCAACTCGCACGTTTAGGCGGGAACGGCCTCAGGAGCGCGGAATGGCGTGTCCGCTGGTGCCGCCGCGCGTGAATTCGAACTGCAACAGCCACTCGCGCGCGTCCGGATGATCGGCGGCAACGAAACGCCACTTGCGGGCGGCTTCGCTCGCCGCGCGGGCGAAATACTTGCTGTTGCCGCGATTTTCCAGCGCCTCGTCGACGACATTCCCGGAGCGGTCGACGGTGACGCGAACGGTGACCACGATATCGCCGCGAATCGACGCGCGGGCACCGCGCGAAATGTGCGGAATTTCTTCATGACGCACCGACCGCGAAGGGTCGACGGCGGGGGCCACGGCAGACGCCGACGCGGCAACCGGGGCAGGCGCGGAATTCTGCGGCACGGCAGAAGCCGCGGCCGATTGCGCGACCGGCGCCGGCACCGGCACCGGGGCAGTCGAAACGGGGGAGCCGGGATGTTGATGGTGCCAGACAGCCCAAACGCTTCCCGCCAGGACGAGACCCGCCACGGTTCCCCACACGGGGAGGCGGCGATCGGGAAACTTGGACAACGCGTCCGGATTCGGCGCCCGCACCAGAAGCTCCGTCAGCGACAGTTCCGGCTGAGCCGCGGACGCCGCGGCCGATTGTGCGACCGGCGGGATCGGCGGGATCGGCGGCACCGGCCCGACCGGTGTGACCGGCGCGGATTCGGCCCCGTCCTCGGCCGGGGCAGCGGGTTTGGCTGCCTCCGCGGGGCAGGGCGACGGGTCGAATTGGACCTTCAGGTCGCTAATGGTCGGCCGCAGAGCGGGATCGCGGTTCAAGCAACGCTCGGTGACCCCTTCGAAGCCTGCAGGAATCGGCGCCGGCGGCAGGACGGCAATTTCGGTGCGTTGATCGAGGCCCGCAGGCAGACGCTGAGTCAGCGCCTCGACCATGGTCACGCCGAGGCCCCAGACGTCGCCCTTGTCGTCGATGCCGCCGATTTTTGCCTCGGGCGGATCGTATACCGAACGCTTGGCGATGCTCGGACGGGTTCTGCCGACCGGATGAATGTTGTCGCTCGATAATTTCAGCTGATCGTCGATGACCAGGAAGTTCGCCGGTTTGAGCTGGCCATGCACTAAATCTTTGGCGTGAAGGTAGGCCAGCGTATCGAGCGTCGGGCGCAGCATCTCGCGCACTTCATCGGGAGTGAGAGCTCGCTTGGGCAGAATCTGCGCGAGCGTCTCCTCGGCATATTCCATCACGACGAATAGGAACGGGTGACCCCCGAGTTGGCAACGACCCGTATCGAACAAGCGGATCAAGTGGGGATGGGCGAGGGCAGCAGCCCTTTTCCAATACTCGAGCTGGGTGTCCGCCGCGGCGGGATCGGCCGGCACCAGTTTGATAGCCGCATTGGCGAGGTTTTGCGGCTTGTATTCGGTGAGGAATACCACGCTGTGGTTCGACCTGCCCAAGAAACGGCGCAGGGGCAGGACCCCGTTGATGACCCGGTTTTCCCACTTCGCCCAGACTTCGCTCATCATTTCGACACGCTTTCAGGATGCCCAGGCGAAGATATCATCTGCAGGGGCCGGCGGCTGCGGAATCAGCTCTCAGATTTGAGGGCTGCCGGCCTCGTAAAGGCGGCTCGCCAACGAGCCGACACTGCTGAGCAAGCGCTCATCACGCGCATCGAAGCCATTCGCGCCGATCTTTTCCGCGACGCAAAGCCACCCCAACGCGCGCGCGCGTGTGTCGAGCCGGATGGCCAAATAAGCGCTCGCCGGCGGATAACCGGAGGGAAGCCCGGAGAAAATATCTGCACCGTCCGGCGCGCGCGCGCGCCAAGGATGGCCCGTCGCCAGCACCTCGGTCAGCGGGCCGGCGGTCACCAGCGGCGGCGGCGGCGGTCGCTCTCCGAAGTCGATGCCGCTGCGCACATGCCCTGCAACACCTTTTCCGTGTCCTGCGCCGCGGCCAGTTGGATGTTGAGGTCGACGAGCGCCGCAATGCGCGCATTGGCGGCCGCGAGCGCATTGGAGGTCTCGGTCAGTTTTCTTGTCAACAGGAGTCAGTGCTCTTGATCGAATTGCTCGCTCGGCGATGCCGCCGATTCGGGGACGCCGGCCAGTACTTGTTCGACTGCCTTGAGAATGACGACCGGTTCGCACGGCTTCATGAGGACGAAGCCGACCTGGCATGCCCTCGCCAACG
>CAYRAC010000758.1:0-2438 GCA_964422045.1 uncultured Steroidobacteraceae bacterium | reverse complement strand
CATCATGATCGACTTGGTGGTCGGCTGGTCGACCATTCAGAGCATGTCGAACTGGTGCCGCAAGAACGACATGATCCTGCACCTGCACCGCGCCGGGCACGGCACCTATACCCGTCAAAAAAATCACGGCGTCAGCTTTCGCGTGATCGCGAAATGGCTGCGCTTGGCCGGTGTCGACCACATGCACACGGGCACCGCGGTGGGCAAGCTCGAAGGCGATCCGATGACGGTGCAGGGTTACTACAACGTTTGCCGCGACAGTGTAACGAAACAAGACCTGCCGCGCGGCCTGTACTTCGATCAAGACTGGGCGGACTTGCGCAAAGTCATGCCGGTCGCTTCAGGCGGGATCCACGCCGGTCAGATGCATCAGCTGCTCGATTTGTTCGGCGACGACGTCGTGCTGCAATTCGGCGGCGGGACGATCGGCCATCCGGGCGGAATCCAAGCGGGGGCCGTGGCCAACCGCGTGGCGCTCGAGGTGATGGTCAAAGCTCGCAACGAAGGCCGCGACATCAAGAACGAAGGGCCGGAGATTCTCCGACGCGCGGCAAAAACATGCAGCCCGCTGCAACAGGCACTCGATACCTGGGGCGAAATCAGCTTCAACTATGCATCGACCGACACGTCGGATTACTCGGCCACCCCTGCCGCATCGAACTAACTCTCGAGGATCGCACCATGATGACCAACCCAGTCGGCCGCATCACGCAGGGACAATTCAGTTACCTGCCCGACCTCACGGATGAGGAGATCTCCATGCAAATTCAATACGGACTCAACAATGGCTACGCGTGGAGCGTCGAATACACGGATGACCCGCATCCGCGCAACACCTACTGGGAGATGTTCGGCCTGCCGATGTTCGATCTGAAAGACGCCGCCGGCGTCCTGATGGAACTGCAGCACTGCCGCAAGACATTTCCGCAGCACTACATTCGGCTCATGGCGTTCGATTCGACGCGCGGCATCGAGACCATCGTGATGAGTTTTATCGTCAATCGTCCCGACAAGGAGCCCGGCTTCGGATTGGTGCGACAGGAAGCGCCAGGACGCACGATTCGCTACACCGTCCACAGCTACGCGACGGACCGTCCGGAGACGGAACGCGGCACCGGCGGCGCCTAGGACATCATGGCCGCACCGTTGTACCAGATACCCGGACAGGCGCCCCCGCCCGGCGCGGCGGCAGCGAGCGCCGCCACCGCCGAGGCGGTGCGAAGTCCATCCGCCGAGAATTGCGGCGCGCGCACGGTTGCGGATGTACTGGCGCAAAGCCAGGCCGACACCGTGATGGATGAACTGGAACGCGATCTCGTCGGGCTCGCGCCGGTGAAAACGCGCATTCGCGACATTGCCGCGTTGCTGGTGATCGACAAGTTGCGCATGAATCTCGGGCTGCAAGCCCAGGCCCCCAGCCTACACATGTCCTTTACCGGCAATCCGGGCACCGGCAAAACCACGGTGGCGCTGCGCATGGCGCAGATCCTGCACCGCTTGGGCTACGTGCGTAAGGGCCATTTGGTGGCGGTTACGCGCGATGACCTGGTCGGTCAATACATCGGGCACACGGCGCCGAAAACCAAGGAAGTGCTGAAGAGGGCGCTGGGCGGCGTGCTGTTCATCGACGAGGCCTACTACCTGTATCGCCCCGAGAACGAGCGCGATTATGGGCAGGAAGCCATCGAGATCCTGCTGCAAGTGATGGAGAACCAGCGCGATGACCTGGTGGTGATCTTGGCGGGATACAAGGATCGAATGGACGCGTTTTTCCGTTCCAATCCAGGCATGAGCTCGCGCATCGCGCACCACTTGGACTTCCCCGACTATCCGGCCGAAGACCTGCTGCGCATCGCCGGCAAAATGCTGCAGCAGCAGAATTATCACTTCGGACCGGGCGCCCGCGCGGCATTCGAGGAATACCTCACGCGCCGCATTGTGCAGCCGCATTTTGCGAACGCGCGCAGCGTGCGCAATGCCTTGGATCGCGCGCGGCTGCGGCAGGCGAGCCGCCTGTTTGCAGACAGGCATAAGGAATTCACCCCCGAAGATCTCTCGACCATCGCTGAACCCGATATCCGTGCCAGCCGTGTCTTTAAAGGAGACTGACCATGCATCTTGGCCGCACCACGCTTTCGAAGTTTCTCATTCAGCAGCTGAGCGGCATCGAGGGTGCCAACGACCTGGGCGCGCTGCTGGTCGATGTCGCGGCCGCCGTCAAGGCGATCTCGGCGATGACCGCCAAAGGGGCTCTTGGCGGCTTCTTGGGTGAACATGGCGCGAAGAACGTGCAGGGCGAGACCCAGCAAAAACTCGACGTGCTGGCGAACGAAGTCATGATAAAAAGCTGCGAATGGGGAGGGCTGGTCGCCGGCATTGCGAGCGAGGAGCTGGCTGACCCGTATCCGATCCCCGATGAGTATGCCCGCGGCCGTTAT
>CAYRAC010000757.1:0-2443 GCA_964422045.1 uncultured Steroidobacteraceae bacterium | reverse complement strand
TGGAAACAATACGGTTTTGCCAGCAAGACTATTGATTCGACGCTCACTTATGCCATAATTGAAATGTAACGTTTCATTAGGTGGAATTCTATGGCGATTACTACGATTCCGTTGGTTCCGGGCAGGAACTTGGCGGCAGAAGTTCATGGCGCCGACCTGATGCACGGCCTTAGCGAGACCGATGTCGCGTCCGTTGCGGCGGCGCTCGATGTGTATCCGGTGCTGGTTTTTCGCGACCAGATGCTCGACGGGCGCTTGCTCGGGGAGGAAGAACAGCTGCGGTTTGCGCGCCATTTTGGACCCCTCGACTCGGCCTACGTGCCTAAAAGCGCCGTGCGTGCGGGAGCGAAGAGTTCGCATTACGGCGAAGTGTCGAATCTGGGCGACAATGGTGAGGTGTGGAGCGAGAATGACCGTCGCCGGTGGTTCCTCATGGCCAACTACTTCTGGCACTCGGACACGTCCTACAAGACAATCCCGACGTGGGTCACGATCCTATCGGCGCACGAGGTTCCGCCCACCGCCGGGCACACGCAATTTGCGGACATGCGGGCAGCATGGGAGGCGTTACCATCGGATCTGCGCTCCGAGATCGAGCCACTGTGTGCCGAGCACAGCGTGTTTCATTCGCGCGGTCTTGCGGGCTTCACCGATTTCACCGAGGAGGATCGCGCGGCGGCGCCGCCGGCGGTGCAACCTCTGGTGCGTACCAATCCGCGGACGGGCAGGAAGTCGCTGTATCTTTCGGCGCACGCTTCGCACATCGTCGGCTGGCCGGTCGAGCAAGGCCGACGCCTGCTCGAGGAACTGACCGAGCGCGCCACAACCATGGAGAATGTCTATTCACACGCGTGGCGGATCGGCGATGTCGTGATCTGGGACAACAGCACCACCATGCACCGCGCCACCGCCTATGATGAATTCAATCATCGCAGGGTGCTCAGACGCACCAGCGTCAACGAATCGCAACCGGTGGTGAATCAGCATGCCGCACGCTGATGAACTCCCCGCCGGGCGGACCTTGAGCGACGGTCAGGCGCGCCAAGCCGCGTCGATCCTCGCGGCCAGCTATTCGAACGGGACAGTGATCGAGCGTTTCGACGCGGAACTTTCCCCGAAATCGCTGGAGGACGGTTACGCGATTCAGCATCACCTTGCGCATGAGTTGCACTTCGTTCCGGTGGGATGGAAGATCGGGCTCACGAACGTTCGGGCTCAGGCGGCCAGAGGCGTCGGCGAACCCGTCCGGGGTCGACTGTTCAGATCCCGCATCGCGACCGCTCCGGCCCGGTTACGCGCGCCCACAGGCAAACTCATGCTCGAGGCGGAATTCGTGTTCCGGATGGGGCGTGATGTCTATACTGATGGTAGGAAACTCAGCCGTGCCGACCTGATAGACGCCGTCGCGTCGATGCACTTGGGAGTTGAGCTATGTGCTTCCCGCGTCCGAGCAGCGCCGCCCCCGACGTTTGCGATGACCATTGCCGATAACTGTGCCCACGGAGCGCTCGTCATCGGCGGCGCCGTCGATCGCTGGCAGTCCATCGATCTCGGCGGCGTGAAGGTGGATCTCGTTTGCGATGGCAGGTGCGTGGCGTCCGGCAGCGGCAGCGAGGTGATGGAAAACCCGCTCAACGCGCTGCTCTGGCTTGCGCAGGCGCTCGGGCGCGAGGGTTCCGGTCTTGCAGCGGGCGAATGGATCACGACCGGCTCCTGCCTGGGAGCGCCCGAAGTTCGCGCGGGCGTCGCCGCGACGGCGCTGTTTCGCGGTGTAGGCGAGGTGCACCTGCATCTCGATCCTAACGGTCCGCCAGCGGAGATACCGGCCAACCTCCTGACCGAGACTGATCCCAATGGCTGATTTCTGGAATCTGCATGAATTGGTCGAGACAGCCCGGCGGCAGTTGTCGCGCAACGAGTGGGATTTCATCGTCGGAGCGTCGGAAACGGAAACCACGCTGCGCCGCAATCGCTTCGCCCTGGATTCGCTCGCACTGCGCCCGCGGGTGCTCAGAAACGTGAGCGACGGCGACCGGTCGAGCATGCTGTTCGGGCGCAAGCTGCGACTGCCGCTGATCATGGCCCCGATCGGCAAGCAGGAGTATCACGGCGGCGCGGCCACCGTGGCGCGCGTTGCGCAGAAGTTCGGTTGCGCGTTCGCCTTGAGTTCGGTAAACGCGATGACGAAGATAGAGGATGTTGCGGCCGCCGCCCCCGAAGGAGCGAACCTTTATCAGTTATACGTGCGCGGTGATCGCGAATGGATTGACGGACAACTCGCCCGGGCTCTGGCGGCAGATTGTTTTGCATTCTGCGTGACAGTCGATACCACGGTGATCAGCAGGCGTGAACGCGATTTTGCCAACCGCTTCACCTCCCAGAATCGGCGCCGTTTCGAGGGAGATCATTTCCAGGCGGCCTTCGATTGGACAGAATTGACGTG
>CAYRAC010000756.1:828-2445 GCA_964422045.1 uncultured Steroidobacteraceae bacterium | reverse complement strand
ACACCGACCGAGTGCGGGCCCTACACCGCCCCGGCGCCCGCTGGAACCGCTACTCTCGCCATGACGGCACAGAGCAAAGCCTTCGACCCGGCCGTGACCTCCGACACGGGCGACTTTTGGCCGACGTCGATCAACCCAGCCGCGCCGTTTTCGCCGATCACCCTCAACCCCGGCCAGACTGGTACTTTCAACGTAACGATCACGCCGAGTGGTGCTTCCGGCACCGTGGTCAGCGGAATCCTCTACGTCGACGTCTATGATGTCGGCGTGCCGACGGCCACCTATGCGTCATCCACGGGCGATGAGGTGGCTGGCTTGCCGTATAGCTATACGATTAAGTGAGATTCGGGATTTCACGACAGGCCGGTCAAGGGGCCGGCCTGTCGCGGTTAACGGACGATTCAGAGGCCGCTACGGAGCCTCCTGAATCGAGACGCTTGCGAATCGCGCTTGCGCACCCCGCGCAATGCTGCACTCCACCGTCAGATTGGAGCCCTCAACGCGCCACTGGCCCTTGACCATCAACGTGTTGACTTGGTCCCAGTAGGAAGCAGTCCAGTTGAACGGGGCCAAACCTCTGCCGATGAGCGTCGCCTCGGAGGCATCCTTGCACCAGTCGCGCAGCTCGCTGCCGGAATTGATTACGCGATCTTCTTGGTGTCCCGCCATGGCCGTGGAGGCGAGCAACGAAAGTAATATGGCCGCCGACCGATTCATGATGTCTACCTCGTCTGAACGCCAACACCCATATTGAATCGGAATGCCGGCTCTCTCAAGGCGTCACGGTCAAGCTATCTTGAATTTAACGAGGCGGCCTCGCTCGTGGGGCACTGCGCCGACTGGCGGCGGTGGCCTCAACCGTCGGCTCGGCATCGCCATAGGCTGGCACCGTGACGCGCGCGCCCGCAGGTCCGGCGTCGCCGTCGAATTCAAATGCGACGCGCCAGGCCTGCTTCATGAACAAGCCGTCGCGCATGAAAAGCAGCGGAGGTAGGCCGGCGTTCGGGTCGGCGCGGCTGGAGAGTTCGTAGTAGCCCACATCCGGCAACCCTGGCCACTTGGTATGCATCCGTCGAATCCAGCCAGCCGTCGCGGATGACCTGATCCCTGTCGCTCGGCCAGTGTCGCCCGTGCGGTGCATGCTGGCGCAGCACCTGGATCTCGCCGCGCGCGGGTAATTCGACGTGCACGCTTTCCTGCCGCTGTTGCGAGTAGTAGGTCAGCAGCCAGGCGCCGCACCAGACGCAGCTCGTCGGTAAGGGGCTTCTCGTACAGGTCCGCCGAAAATGAATCCCCCGTCGCGATGAAGGCCGGGACCTCGCGCTTGAGCCAGGCGCGTCCGATCCTGCCGAAATTGATGCGCCCGGCCTTGCCTGGTGTCCTCGGGGCGAAGTTGTCCTGCAGCGCGTCGTGCGAAGACTTCAGGTGCGCCGCTGGCCGGCGGAGATCCCTGCCAGCGAAAGTCCTGCGCGAACGGCGCCGTCCTCGCGCGCTCCGGTCGAAATTCCCGTAGCGCCGTAAGCGCTCGGACCGACGTGCCAAACAGCGTCAATTCCAGCGATGCGGCATCGGTATCCACGGCCGACTGGCGTAGTGCGGCGACGAAGCGGGCGATGC
>CAYRAC010000756.1:0-818 GCA_964422045.1 uncultured Steroidobacteraceae bacterium | reverse complement strand
GGCTGGTCACTGCATCCGTTGGTAGGAGCGCGGTGCAGGCCACGGGGGTGACGGCCCGGCTTGCCAACTTAACTGAGAACCTACACGTCTAGATTGGACACCTGCAACGCATTTTTTTCGATGAATTCGCGCCGCGGTTCGACGGCATCGCCCATCAGCGTCGTGAAGATATCATCCGCGGCCACCACATCCTCGATGCGTACTTGCATCAGCCGCCGGGTCTCAGGATTGATGGTCGTGTCCCACAGTTGATCGGCGTTCATCTCCCCCAAACCCTTGTAGCGTTGGATGGTTTGGCCCTTCTTCGCTTGCTCGAACAGCCAATCCATGGCCACTTTGAAACTGGCCACGTCTTGGCGCTCATCGCCGCGTTGAATGAAGGCGCCCGGTCCCATCAAGTCGCTCAGGGTCTGCGCGAGTTCCGCGATGCGCAGATACTCTGCGGAATCGAAGAACTCGCGCGGGATATGCTTTTCCGAGGAGAGTCCATGCTCGAGGCGCTGCAGATTGATGCGGTGGCCGCCGGCGCCGACGTTCTCCACCGTGACGCGGTAACGCCGCGACACATCATCGAGGGTGTTGAGGCGCTGCTCTAAACTCCGGCACCAGTCGCGCAGCCTGTCGATGCGATCGAAGGAGTCCGCGCTCAGCACGGGTACATAAAGCAACTGTTCCAGGAAACGATCGTCGTAACGGCGCGCCCAGCGCCGCACGATGCCCTGCACCTCGACGTATTTTCGCGCCAAGGACTCCAAACCCATTCCCGAGAGCGGCGGCGCATCCACATTCACGTGCAGCGAAGCGCCGTCGATCGCGGT
>CAYRAC010000755.1:0-2445 GCA_964422045.1 uncultured Steroidobacteraceae bacterium | reverse complement strand
GATGCCGGCCCTGAAGTCCCTTGATGCCGGCTACCAGGCGCGGGCCATTCCCCCCGGTAGTGCGCGCTATTGGAGCTGGCTGTTCGCGGCCGCGCCGGCGCGCGCGCCGCTGCTCGGCATCTACGCCCTCGCTGCCGAATGGCAGGCGCTCATCGACCCCGCGACGGAGCTCGGCGTGGCGCGTTTGAAACTCGCCTGGTGGCTGGAGGAAATGCTGCGGCTTGCCACCGGCTCGGCCGTGCATCCGGTCAGTCGTTATCTCGCCGCGTTACCGCGCGCGGCGAGCGTCGACTGGCGCCCGCTCATCGACGCCGTCACCGCCGCGACGCTGCAAATCAGCGGCGCGCCGCTGGAGCGCCAGGCGGATCTGCAGCCGCACGCCTACGCGCTGTTGGGCGGCCCCTGGCTGGTGGCATCGCGGCTCGCCGCCGAGTCCGATGCCAGCGGCTTGCGCCGGTGCTGCGAAGCGCTCGCCGCAGCCGACTACTTGTCGCGGGCCATTCGCGACTATCGCCGCGAAGCGCGCGCCGGTCGCGTGCCTTTCGCCGTTGCCGAGCTGTTGGACGCCGGCATCGGCAATGACGATCTCGCGGCCGAAGTGCCGCCGGCGCCGTTGCTGCGCTATCTCGAGGACCTGCGTGAACGGGCGGCAGGTGGCTTTGCGAGCGCGGCGCGCGCGCTGCCCCAGGCAGAGCGACGCCGGCATCGACACCTGCTGGTGCTGGCGGCGCTGGAGCTTGACGCATTGCATGGCGGCCCGCGGCGGCCGCGCGTGCGCCGCTTCAAGGATATGCTGCTCGCCTGGAATTCGGCGCGTCGCGCCTAACGATTTGCGGAGCTCGACATGCATCCGAAAGACTTCAGTCCCGACCGCGATTCGCTCGCCGATCGCGTGATTTTGATCACCGGTGCGAGCAGCGGTTTGGGCCGAGCACTCGCGATCGAAAGCGCACGCTGCGGCGCCAGCGTAATCTTGTGCGGCCGCAATGCCGCCAAGCTCGAGCGCGTCTATGATGAGATCGAAACCCTGGGCGCGCCGCAGCCGGCGATCGCGATGCTCGACCTCGCCGCCGCGACCGCCGTGGACTATGACCAGCTGGCGAAAACCATCGACGGCGAGTTTGGACGACTCGACGGCGCGGTGCACGCCGCGGGTTTGCTCGGCGAGCGCACGCCGCTCGAGCAGTACGACGTGCCGACCTGGTGCAAAGTGCTGCACGTGAACCTCACCGCGCCGTTCATCTTGACCCAGGTGCTGTTGCCGAATTTGCGCGCATCGCCGGACGCCTCGGTGATTTTCGTGAGCAGCGGCGTAGTCAAGAATCAGCGGCCGTTTTGGGGCGCCTACGCCGTCGCCAAGACCGGCTTGGAATCGGTGCGCAGCATGTTCGCTCAGGAACTCGAGGGCGAAGCGAACATCCGCGTGAACAGCGTGAATCCCGGCCGTATGCGCACGGCGATGCGTGCCGCCGCATACCCTGGCGAGGATCCGAACACCGTGCCGACACCGGCGGCGGTTTGCGCCGCCTTTTTGTACTTGCTGAGTGCGGAAAGTCGCGGTATTGATGATCAATATTTCGAAGCGCAATGACAAAGGGGACGGTGATGGCTGCAGCTCGAATTTTGGCCGCTTGTCTGAGCGCAGCGCTATGTTGGGCCGCCCACGCCGCCGCCCCCGCGGCGGCGCCGATCCCCGTGGAGGGCGAGATCATCGCGCGCAACTTTCATTTTGCATCGGGCGAGATGCTCCCGGAGTTGCGCTTGCATTACCTCACGCTCGGCGAACCGAAACGCGATTCGCATGGCAGGATCAACAATGCGGTGCTGCTGCTGCATGGCACCGGCGGCTCTTCGCGCAGCCTGCTCAATGAGCATTTCGCCGGCGTGCTGTTCGGCCATGGACAGTTGCTCGACAGCGCCAAGTACTACCTCATTCTTCCGGACGCCATCGGTCACGGAAAGTCCAGCAAGCCAAGCGACGGGCTGCACGCGCGCTTCCCCCAATACACGTATGCGGACATGGTGGCTGCGCAACACTCCTTGCTGGAAGGCCTGCAGGTCGAGCATCTACGGCTGATCATCGGCACCTCGATGGGCTGCATGCACACCTTCATGTGGGGCGAGACCTATGCGGATTTCGTCGACGCCCTGATGCCGCTCGCCTGCCTGCCCGCGCAGATTGCCGGCCGCAACCGCCTGTGGCGCAATCTCCTGATGGAAGCGATCCGCGCCGATCCGCAGTGGCTGCAGGGCGAATACAAGAGCGAACCGCCCGGGGCGTTACGCACCGCAGCCGGCCTGCTGCTGATCGCCGGGAGCGCGCCGATCCAAATGCAGCTGGCGTTGCCCAGCCGCGATGCCGCCGATCAATTCCTCGAAAAATTCATGCAGCGCGAACTCGACGATCTCGACGCCAATGACCTTCTTTACCAGATGAACGCATCG
>CAYRAC010000754.1:0-2454 GCA_964422045.1 uncultured Steroidobacteraceae bacterium | reverse complement strand
ACTGCGGATCGCAGCGATCTTCGCCGCCTTGTATATCGTGGTGATCGCGGTGGTCGTCGCACTGGTCCTCGGCATGGTGTTGAGCTACCGCGCAAACTCAGCCTACGTGAGCGAACTCGCGCAGGCTGTCGAGCGCCTCGCCGGCGTCAAGTCGGCGGCCGCCGGCGCTTCGATCGCCGAGACCGTGCCGCCGCTCGATGCCATGCGCCAGGTGGTCGACGCCGCCAACCAGTTCCGCGGCAGCGTGCCGATGCGCATGCGTTTCGGACTCTACCAGGGCAAGACGTTGGGCGCGGCGGCCGAGGACGCCTACTTTCGCGAGATGAATTTGAGCCTGGGCCCCGCGGTTGCGCGGCATCTGGCCGGGCGCATCGCCGCCTCCGGCAGCATGCCGGACCGGCTGTACGAGTACCTCAAAGCCTATCTCATGCTGGTCGACCCAAAACGACTCGACGCCGCGCAGATGAAGCTCATCACGCATGCCGAGTGGGCGCAGGCCTTCGCCCAGGACGCGGAGACCGCCAGCCGCGTCGCGGTGCATTTCGATACGTTGAGCGACAATCCCAAGCGCGTGCAGCCGGTGCCCGCGGACCAGCAACTCATCGAGCAGGCACGCGTCTCGCTGCAGCAGGCTTCGCTGCCGCTGCTCATGTATTCGCGCGTGCGGCTGTCCTATGCCGGAGACACGCAGCGCGCCCTCAAGCTCGACAAGGAACTCGGCTTGGGCGCGCAGGCCGTGCTGATCCGCAAGAGCGGCAGCTCGCTGCAGACACCGTTCCCCGCGCTGTACACGCGCGCCGTGTTCGATGAGTTCAACGCCACCGGCAAGCTCGAGCTGGTGCGCGAATTCTTGGGCGATGCGTGGATTCTCGGCGACAAGGCGCCGCCCATGACACAGTCGCCGCGGCTCGCGTCCGACGTGGTGCAGCTCTACGAGCAGGACTACATCAAGGCGTGGGACGCGCTGCTCGCCGACGTGACGGTGCGCGCGCCGCGCGACACGGCCGATGCGGCCGACATATTGGGCGTACTCGCGAGTCCGACCTCGCCGTTGAAGCGCCTGCTGGTGCTCACCGATGCGAATACCAATCTATTGAAGCCGCCGCCGGCCGGCGATCTGCAGGGCGCACTCAACTCCAAGGTCGGACAAATGACCGGCCAGTTGAACGGCGTGCTCGGCGGCACCGCGGGCCCGAAACCGGGGAGCGCCGTCACGCAGCATTTTGCGGCCCTCGACGCGCTCGTCGCCGGCACGCCGCCGCCCATCGATCGACTGCTCGCGCTCATGGGACAGGCGCAGCAGCAGCTGCAGTCGGCGAGCGGCTTGGGCGGCCAGCCCGGCTCGCCGGCGGTGCTCGCGGCCATCCAGAAGGCGCTCGGCGATTTGCAGTCGGCGAGCGCTCAGATGCCGCCGGTGGTGGGCGGTCTGATCGGCGGCTTGAGCGGCAAGTCGCAGACGGTGGCGATGGGCGTCGCTCACACCGACCTCGCCAACCGCTACGACACGCAGGTCGTGACCCCGTGCCGCGAACTCATCGGCACGCGCTACCCGTTCAATCCGGCGAGCCCGAACGATGTGACGCTCGAGGACTTCTCCCGCGTGTTCGGCACCGGCGGGCTGTTCGACACTTTCTTTCAGGCTAACCTCGCGCCCTTGGTCGACACGTCGCGCGGCACCTGGCGCTGGCGCGAGGGCGCCGAATCGGTCGGCGGTTCGGCGGCGCTGCTTGGCCAATTTCAAACGGCCGAGCGCATCCACCAGGTGTTCTTCAAGCCCGGCGGGGCGCTGCCGGAAGTGCATTTCAACGTCGCGCCCGACGATCTCGATGCCGATATCGACCGCTTCCGACTCGAGATCGATGGCCAGGCCTTCGAGTACCGGCATGGTCCGCCGCGCGCGGTGAGCATGGCGTGGCCAGGCGGTCCGATCGGTGGCGCCGTGGCGAGCTATGATTTTCGCGACGGCAGTCATCCGCAACAGGCCTTCCAGGGTCAATGGGCGCTGTTCCGCCTGCTCGATCACGCCAACGTGCAGCCGCAGTCCGATACCCGCTTCCTGGTCACGTTCCGCCAGGACGGCAAACAAGCGCGCGTGGTGCTCGAGGCCGCCTCGATCCGTAATCCTCTGGCGCGCCAGGAATTGGCGCACTTTCACTGCGGGTAGGCGCCAATGCCCGTCGGCTTCTACGGTAAGCTGCCGAGCCACAGCGACTTTCTGCATCGCGGCGTGACGGATGCATTCATCAATCGCTGGGACGCGTGGCTGCAAGAGGGCCTGTCGCGTTCGCGCAGCGACTTGGGCGAGGCCTGGCTCGATGTATTCCTGACGAGCCCGCTGTGGCGCTTCGCGCTCGGCAGCGGCGTCGTGGGTGGAGCGGTGTGGGCGGGCATTTTGCTGCCGAGCGTCGACCGGGTCGGGCGCTACTTTCCGTTGACCATCGTCGCTGAACTCGC
>CAYRAC010000753.1:0-2456 GCA_964422045.1 uncultured Steroidobacteraceae bacterium | reverse complement strand
TCCAACTTTCGCACATCGGTGCCTTCGCTCCCTATTCCACCTCCGCTGAGTGCACCTCCTGGACGAATGGCACCGCCGAATTCCACCGGGAGCGATGATGGCGCATATCCCGAAACGAGCAGCCACTCTTCCCTGGCCCGCCCGTCTAGACTGAAGACTCCGGCGAGCGCCAGGAGAGTCTGGCGACTGGGCCGACGCTCGCCAGCCTCAAGGCGCAAACGGCACTTCAGCACAGCCTCATTGATCAGGCGACGGCCGATTTGGCATCGCATCGGGACGACGCGGCGTTCGCCGTGCAGGACGCCCGGCGTTATCGCGATCTGGCTGCGACAAGAGCGGGCTCGGGACGCGACTCCGAGAAAGCGGATACGGCGCAACGCACCGCGTCGTCGGCCGTTGCCGCCGCCGCGGCGCGGCTTGACGCGGCCCGCAAGCAGCTGGCCGTGTTCGATGCGGCCGTTAAGGAGACACAGGCAGCACTTGCGCAATCCGAGGCGGAGCTGCAAACCGCGCGGCTCAATGTCCGTTACACCGTCATTCGCTCGCCGATCGACGGCTACGTCGGCGATCGCTCGGCGCAGGTCGGCGCGTATGTCACCTCAGGCACCCACTTGTTGTCGATCGTTCCTGCACAAGGTCTGTGGGTCGAGGCGAACTTCAAGGAAGATCAGATAGGCGCGATGCATCCCGGCCAGCGCGCAACCCTCTCGCTCGATGTCATGCCCAATCGGCACTTTCACGGCCAAGTGCTGAGCCTCGCGCCGGCAACCGGCGCGACCTTCAGCGTGATCCCTCCGCAGAACGCCACCGGCAACTTCACCAAGATCGTCCAACGATTGCCGGTGCGTATTGCGCTCGACGCGGACGAGGCCTCCTTGGGACTGCTACGCCCAGGTCTGTCGACGACCGTCTCGGTTGACACGCGGCGCGGGCAGGGCGGCTCGTGAGCAGCGGAGCGCGGCCGGGCAGCGCTTGGGCAGCAAGCTTAAGAACTATCGTTCCGTTCGCGGTGATGTGCGTCGGCATGTTCGCGGCGCTGCTCGACATTCAAATCGTGGCTTCCTCGCTCCAGGACATCGGTGGCGGATTGTCGGCAGCGCAGGACGATATCGGCTGGGTGCAGACGTCGTACCTGATTGCCGAGATCATCGTGATTCCATTGTCGGGCTGGCTGACACGCGTCTTCTCGACGCGCTGGCTGTTCGCGGGCTCGGCGCTGGGCTTTACCCTCGCCAGCATGCTGTGCGGCCTCGCCTGGAACATCCAAAGCATGATCGTGTTCCGCGCCCTGCAAGGACTGCTCGGTGCGTCGATGATCCCCACGGTCTTTACCTCGTCATTTCACTATTTTCAAGGTGCTCGGCGCGTCTACGCGGCGGCCGTGATCGGCAGTATCGCCTCGATCGCCCCGACCCTTGGTCCCATCATCGGCGGTTGGATTACCGATACCTTCAACTGGCACTGGCTATTTTACGTGAATCTGATTCCCGGCCTGGCCGTGGCGGCCGTCGTCGCCTCGACGGTTGATATCGACAAGCCGGACCTGGGTTTGCTCAAGGATGCCGACTACCTGGGTATAACCTTCATGGCCGTGTTCCTGGGGACCTTGGAATACGTGCTCGAAGAGGGAACGCGCTGGAATTGGTTCGACGATCGGACAATCAAGAACTGCGCGATTGTTTCAGCCGTTGCGGGAATCTTGTTCGTCGCACGCAGCCTCACTTACCGCGTGCCGGTGGTCGATCTGCGCGCGCTGAAGAACCGCAATTTCTCGCTCGGCTGCGCACTGTCGTTTGTGACCGGGATGGGGATCTTCGCGCCGATCTATCTAACCCCGCTGTTCTTGGGCTACGTTCGCGGCTTCAGCGCTTGGCAGACCGGGATCGCACTGTTCTCAACCGGCGCCGCATCGCTTATCGGAGTGCCGATCTACATTGCGCTGGCACGCGTAATGGATCTTCGCTGGCTGATGATGCTCGGCCTCGCCAGTTTCGCGCTGGCGATGTGGGGTTACAGTTTCATCACGCACGACTGGGGCGCCGATCAGCTGCTGTTGCCGCAGGTGTTGCGCGGCCTGCCACAGGTGTTTGCGGTAGCGCCGGCCGTGACCCTCGGCCTCGGCAGCCTCGCGCCGGAGCGGCTCAAGTATGCAAGCGGCCTGTTCAATATGATGCGGAACTTGGGAGGTGCCGTTGGCATAGCACTCTGCGGTGCCATCCTCAACAGCCACACCAACGCACATTTCCTTGATATCGCCAGCAACTTGACGCCGGCGAACGGCGCATCGCAGCACCTGATATCCGGCATGACTCATCAATTGGGCGCACTCCTCGGGTCGAGCAGTCAAGGCCACGCAGCAGCAATGCAGCAGCTGCGAGATCTTGCATACCGGGAAGCGTCGACGATGGCGTACGCCGACGCGTTCCGCGTCATGACGCTCGTCTGCTTGGCGGCGG
>CAYRAC010000752.1:0-2457 GCA_964422045.1 uncultured Steroidobacteraceae bacterium | reverse complement strand
GGGAATATTGCTCATTTGGATTGTCGGCGCTGCGATTGCGATTCAGAATGCGCGCATGCCTGCTGCACGCTTTGCGGTCACGGAAGAAGTTTGCCTACCCTCCTCGAGGAGTCGACCGCAGGAAAGGCAATACACTGTGCCCGCTTTGGGCGTTGTGCTGTCGGGCTGCATCGATTACCGGGCACAGTCCGGCTCGGCAATCGGCGCCGCGTCGTGACGTTCCATCCCGATTTTCTCTTGGAAGTAGCGACAGCTTGCGGCAGAAACGCGCATTTTCGGGCCGCTGCCATCCCGCCGGGCAAATTCTCCGCCGGTCTATCCGGCCAAATGCGGCGCCTGACCTTGGGTTTGTGGGATGGCGAGGAAATCGCCTTCGAATTGGCCGCGGCCGCACTGCAAATCGGTTGTTCGGCGAAGCAAAAGGTCCGGGTGTCCGTGCGTGATCGGCAACGCGTGGCATCGATCGTGCGCCACCTCGAGGATGCGTTCTGCGAGCCATGTTCGCTCACCAGTCTCGCGCAGCGGGTGCAATTGAGCCCATATTATTTCTTGCGGATGTTCAAGCGCGTTACGGGACAGAGCCCGGCGCAATATGTGATCAATGTGCGGCTGCGCGCGGCTGCGGATGAATTGCTCGGCACGCAAGCGGCTATCGCGGACATTGCCTTCAACACCGGATTCAACGACCTATCGCACTTCAACTCGAGCTTCCGTGCGGTCTTTGGCCGCAGTCCGCGCCGCTGGCGGCTGGGAGTGCGACCGTAGCTGCCGAGCCGATGCCGGTCACGGCGGCGTACAAGCGCCTCGTGGTCGCGCTGTTGACGGCGGCATACACCTGCAACGCGATGGATCGCGGCGTGATCTCGATCATCGGTCAAGCGATGAAAGTCGACCTGCACCTGAGCGACACGCAATTGGGACTGCTCAGCGGAACAGCCTTCGCGCTCCTGTACGCATTCGGGGGAATTCCTCTGGCGCGACTCGCCGAACGCGTCAATCGCGTCAATATCATCACGCTAGCCCTGGCGGTGTGGTCGGCCTTGAGCGCCTTATGCGGCGCGGCGTCGAGTTTTCCGCAGCTGCTTGTCATCAGGGTCGGTGTCGGGGTTGCCGAGGCCGGCTGCTCGCCGCCCGCGCACTCGTTGATCTCGGATTACTTTGCGCCGTCGCAACGCGCCTCGGCGCTGTCCATTTACTCATGCGGGATATCGCTCGGCTATTTGGCCGCTGCTGTTGGCGGCGGCTACCTCGCGCAGCGCTGGGGTTGGCGCACGGCATGTGCTGCGGTGGGTGTGCCGGGAATCCTAATTGCAGTGCTGATCAAATACTGGGTGCGCGAACCGCCGCGCGTAACGCTATCGAGCGCGCCGTCTTTCTCGTTCGGTGCCGAATGGCGCGAGTTGCGAGCCGTCGGCCGTGCGCTCTTATGCGACCGGCCCGTGCTCCACATGATTCTTGGCGTCACCGCGGGCGGATTTGCCGCCTATGGTTTCTACGCGTTCCTACCAGCTTATTTTAGCCGTGCTTACGGCCTTGGCTACGGCCTCACGGGTGTGATCGCCGGCCTCGCCGGAGGCGTGGCGGTGGGCTTGGGAATACTCGCCGGCGGGTTCATCGCCGATGGCTTCGCCAAGCGCGACCTGCGCTGGTATGCCTGGGTTCCGGGTATAGGTGGTGTCATCGCTACGCCGCTGTATTGTCTTGCGCTGTTGCCGGCGGATTGGCGTGTGGCGGCCGGCCTGCTCGCGGCGGCCGGCTTTTTTCAGTACGCCTCGCTCGGACCCACGTTTGCCGTGGTGCAGAATGTGGTCGATCGGCGGCGGCGGGCAACGGCGACTGCGTTTCTATACATCTGTCTCAATGTCTTTGCGTTGGGCGGTGGACCGTTATTCACGGGCTGGGTGATCGACCGCTTTGCCGACGCCGACCTGGTTCAGCCGCAGACCGGCACCGCGATGCCATTTGCGGCCGGCGCCGTCTTCAAGACCGCATGTCCCGGCGGGGCGGCCGCGGCGGGAGCGAACACCGCAAGCCAATCGATCTGCCACGCGGCCTTGGTGCGCGCGACGCGGCAAGGGCTCGAGGTGACGTTGCTGTTTTTCGTCTGGGCGTGCGCGCATTATTTGCTCGCCTCGCTCGGCCTTGCCAAGTCGCTGGCAGCCGCGGCACTGCGCAGCGCCGCTGAGTTCGCTTCCTCTGTCCAGTCGGACTCGACATAAAACGGCCCCGGACGTTCGTGCAGCTGCTCGTACTTGCAGATTTGCGGCTCGCTGCCGAGCGGCGTCGAAACGCCGCCGCGAAACGCCCATTCGCCGCGTTCGCTGTCGCTCGCCCGGACGTAACTGTTGATCATGAATCGCCGATCGTAATGACTGACATTCGGAGCCGATCCATGCACGGTAAACAGCGTCCAGAGAAGCAGATCGCCCGGTTCCATGACGCAAGTGACAGCCGCCG
>CAYRAC010000751.1:0-2458 GCA_964422045.1 uncultured Steroidobacteraceae bacterium | reverse complement strand
CACGGCGCCTTGTCGGCAAAGAAAATGTGCGATTGCACCTTGCCCGGCAAGGGGGTGTCGAGAGTCCCGATGCGCAGCCGCAGTATTTCCGGAGGCCCGGGACGCCGGCTGTAGAGCGGCGAGCCGCAGTGAACGCAGAAGATTCGATGCACGCCGGCGGATGACTCAAAATCGCCGAGGCTGTCCTGGCCCGAAATCAATTTGAAATCATCCGGCTTGACTTGCGCGGCGGCGAGGAAGGCGCTGCCGTTCGCCTTGCGACAGCGCGAGCAATGACAAAGTCCGATGGGTCCGAGTTCACGAACCTCGTACTTGACCCTTCCGCACAGGCAGCTACCTTGGTACATGGAAAACCCTCATGAGTATCGGCATGGATTAGTATACGTCGTCAAGATTTTGGAGGCAGCGTGCGGCTAAATGACTCATTGTTGGCGATGCTTGCGCGGGCCGCGTTGCTGAGCGTGGCCGGATGTGCCGCCGTGGCTCCCGTCGTCGGCGATATTCCCGCGGCCCTGCGCGTCGCCGACAGCGCCCTATTGATCCGGCAGACGCATGGCGTGGGCGCGCAAATTTACCGCTGCCGCACCGGCAAGGATGATCCTACTCGATTTGCCTGGGCTTTGAAGGAACCCGAGGCGGAACTGTTCGATCGCTCCGGCGTGAAGATCGGCAAGCATTATGCAGGTCCCACCTGGGAGGCCAGGGACGGGAGCAAGGTGATCGGGGAGGTCGTTGCCCGTGCCGATAGTGCGAATTCGAACGCGATCCCGTGGCTCAAGTTGACTGCGAAGTCGACATCGGGTCCCGGGATATTCGCGAGTGTGCGATTCATCCAGCGGCTGCACACCGTCGGCGGCAATGCACCGTCGGATGGCTGCAATGCGGGCGCGGCCGATCGCGAGGTGCGCGTGTCCTACTCCGCCGACTACTGGTTCTACGCCGACAAGCCCTGAAACCGTGCAACGAGGCGCGTCACCGCCGGCGGGAGCGGCGCAGGTTTCGAGACTCCGTGCTGTGTTCGGCGGTTCGGCCGGTAATCTGGTCGAATGGTTCGACTGGTATACGTACTCGGCCGCGGCGCTGTATTTTGCACCGATCTTCTTCCCCCATGGCGATCGAACCGGCCAGCTTCTGCAAACTGCGGCGGTGTTCGCGGTCGGATTTTTTGCCCGGCCGGTAGGCGCCTGGCTCATGGGACTGTATGCCGACCGGGTCGGCCGCAAGGCCGCGCTCACGCTGTCGGTCAGCATGATGTGCACGGGTTCTCTGGCCATCGCCGTGACGCCGGGAGCGGCGTTGATCGGCGTCGCGGCTCCGCTCCTGCTATTGATGGCACGGATTTTTCAGGGCTTGTCGCTCGGCGGCGAATACGGCGCCAGCGCGACCTATATCAGCGAGGTGGCGGGCAGCCGCTACCGCGGCTTTTGGACGAGCTTCCATTACGTGACATTGATCGGCGGGCAGCTGACTGCGCTCGCGGTCCTGATCATCCTGCAGCATGTGCTGAGCCAGGCCGACATGGCGGCGTGGGGATGGCGGATTCCGTTTGCGATCGGCGCGGGACTCGCGATCGTCGCCTATTGGCTGCGCCGGCAAATGCAAGAATCCCAATCCTTCGTGCGCGCGGCCGCGCACGGGCCCGTGCGCGGAAATATCCGGCAGATCCTGCTCGAACATCCGCGCGAAATCTTGACCGTGCTCGGATTCACGGCCGGCGGCTCGATCATTTTCTATGTGTACACCACGTATATGCAGAAGTTCTTGACCAACACGGCGGGTTTTTCCAGGGACCAGGCGACCGAGATCAGCGCGCTCAGTCTGCTCGCCTTCATGGCCGCGCAGCCGCTGTGCGGCTGGCTGTCGGACAAGGTGGGGCGCAAGCCGATGATGCTGATCGCGTTCGGCGGCGGCACGTTGGTCACTTGGCCGGTCATGAGCGGCGTCGCGGCGACTCGATCGCCGTGGGTGGCCTTCGGTCTCATCTTCGCGGCGATGATGATCCAATCCTGCTATACATCGATCAGCGCCGTCGTCAAGGCGGAGCTGTTCCCGACCACGGTTCGGACCCTGGGAGTCGCGGTCCCATATGCGCTCGCCAATGCGGCCTTCGGCGGCACCGCTGAGTACGTTGCGCTGTGGTTCAAATCGATCGGCGCCGAAGCAGGTTTCTATATCTACGCCTCGGCGTTGGCGGCAATCAGCTTCCTGGTGACCCTGTCGATGCGCGACACTCAACTTCACAGCCGCATCGTTGATGATTGAGGTGATAGTCTCATGAGTCCGGTAAATCCTGCCGACTGGATCGAAACCGCCGCTCGCGATGTGCACGGCTTGTTTGCCGCCCTCAACACCGTGCTCGCCTCCGGGTCGAGTGTGCTGCTGCTGAGGAAGTTCGACGCGGCAGATGGGGCGGACCCGGTCGCGGGCGCGATCGAGGTCAAGGGACCGAATGTTTTCG
>CAYRAC010000750.1:0-2470 GCA_964422045.1 uncultured Steroidobacteraceae bacterium | reverse complement strand
CCCTCGAATTGGATGGCCTCTTCTTTTGACATGCGTCCTTGTGGTATGCGGGAAACCGGGCGCATTGTGCATAAAGCCCCCTGGTAATGCAATTTACGGCACGGGCGCCGCTGTGTCGACGGCCCAGGTGCCGCTCGGGCTGCGCCTGGCATAGCGTCGCAATAATGTCACAAATTGGCTGCGCGTCACTTCCCGAGCACCCAGCGAAGCAAGGTGGCCGCTCGCCACCTGACAATCGATCACCTGTATCGCGCGCGCGCGGCACTCCTCAACCAAGCGCGCGAATGCCACTTTCGAGGCATCGCGTCCGATGCTGAACATCGATTCGCCAAAGAAAACCTGGCCCAACTGCAGCCCATAGAGGCCGCCCACCAGTTGCTCCGCAAGGTAGGTCTCGATGGAGTGACCGAAGCCGAGCGCATGCAACTGCTCATACGAGGCGATCATCTCGTTGTTAAGCCAGGTGTCGGGTCCGCCGCGGCGCGGCGCCGCGCAGGCACGGATCGTCGCGCCGAACGCCGAATCGATACGCGTCGTGTAGGGACCATTGCGCAGGGTCTTGCGCAAGCTGCGCGAGCACTTGAATTCATCGGGATAGAGAATCATGCGCGGATCGGGCGACCACCAAAGAATGGGTTGTTGCGCCGAGTACCATGGGAAAACGCCGCGCTCATACGCGGCCAGCAGACGCGCCGGACTCAAGTCGCCGCCGGCCGCGAGCAAGCCGGGCGGTTCGCGCAGCGCGTTCTCCAATGGCGGAAACCAGTCCGGGTCGGTTTGTTCGCCCAACCAAATGAGTCTGCTCAGAGCTGCAACTCCTCATCGGGTGCACGATGATAGGGGACGTGTTCGTTGACCGCTGCCGCATAATGATCCACGCCGCGCGCCTCGCGCGCCGCAAAGTCACGAATCGCCGCGGCAAAGCGCGGGTCGCCGACAAAATGCGCCGAACTCATCAAGGTCGGCACGAACCCTCGAGGCACTTTGTGCTCGCCCTGAGTCCCAGGCTCAAAGCGCTGCAATTTGTGTTCGATGCAGTATTCGATTCCCTGATAGTAGCAAGTCTCGAAATGCAGGCTGTGATAATTGCCGCCGGCACCCCAGTAGCGTCCAAATAGCGCATCCTCGCTCACGAAAAAAATCGCCACCGCGATGCGTTCGCTACCGATGCGCGCCACCTTGAGCATCAGCCGATCCGGCATGGAGGCGGCGATCCGCTTGAAGAAGTCCAAGTTGAGATACGGATCGTGGCCGTGTCGGTAGAACGTATCGGCGTAGAACGGATATACGATGTCCCACAACGCATCGTTCATGTCGCCGCCGTGCAGTGTGTCGAACTCGATCCCGGCTTCCGCGACGCGGCGCCGCTCGCGCTTGGCTTTCTTGCGTTTTTCGGCCGTGAAAGTCGCTAAGAAGGCATCGAAGGATTCGTAGTTCTGGTTGAACCAATGGAATTGGCAGTCGCGGCGCAGGATCAGGCCCGCCGACTTCAGGCGCTGCGCGCAGTCGTCCGTCGGAAACAGAATATGCCAGGATGAGAGCTTTTCGCTGCGCGTGAAGTTCAGCGCGCTCTTGATCAGCAGATCGGTCGCATTCTTGACATCCGTGTGCGGCGCGATGAGAAGACGCGGCCCGCGCACCGGAGTGAAGGGCACCGCGCAGAGCAATTTCGGGTAGTACGCAAGGCCATGTTGCGCATAGGCATTGGCCCAGGAAAAATCGAAGACGAACTCGCCGCGCGAGTGCGACTTGCGGTACAGCGGCATGGCAGCGAGCACGGCGCCCGCCGCATCTTCGATGATCAGGTGGCGGGGAGTCCAGCCGGTGCGCGGCACCGCGCAACCGGATTGCTCGAGTGCCGACAGAAACTCATGCCGCAGAAACGGCTGGCCGCCGCGCAACAGCGAATTCCAACTCGCCGCGTCGATCTGCGCAATGCTGTCGAGAAACCGCGGTTTGGCGCTGATCACGCGTGGGCGGCGTGCCGCTTGACGTGCAGCTCGGCCTCCGCCCGTTCCAGGTACTTATCGGAATCGAGCGCCGCCATGCAACCGGTTCCCGCGGAGGTGACGGCTTGACGGTAGACGTGGTCGGCCACGTCTCCAGCCGCGAAAACGCCGGCGATGCTGGTGGCCGTCGCGTCGCCGTCGCTGCCGCCTTTGACGACGATGTAGCCGCCGCGCATCTCCAACTGGCTCTCGAACAATTGCGTATTGGGCTGATGGCCCACCGCAATGAATACGCCGTCGACCGCGATCGAACGGGCCGCACCCCCCGCCGCACCGCGCAAGCGAACTCCGGTCACGCCCGCCTCATCACCGAGAATTTCATCGACCGAGTGGTTCCAGACGACGCTGGCTTTGCCCGCGGCCTCGAGCGCGAAGAGCCGGTCTTGCAGTATTTTCTCGGCACGCAGCCGGTCGCGTCGATGCACGAGTGTCACGTGGGAGGCGATGTTCGTCAGATACAG
>CAYRAC010000749.1:0-2472 GCA_964422045.1 uncultured Steroidobacteraceae bacterium | reverse complement strand
CTGCAACAGGCGTGGCAGAACTGGATTGCGTTCGAGCGCGACTTCCAGAAGCGCAATCTCGCCGAAGTACACAAATTCCACATCACGCCCGACAGCAAGCTGGTCGCGGGCGCATTGGGCTCTGTATCGCGCATGTTCTACGAAGAAGCGACCGGGGTTTTGTATGCCGCCGTACGCTATCCAGGAACCTTGGAGCATGTCGCTGCCCTCAATACGCGGGACGGCAGCGTAAGGCGCGTCGCCGATATCAAGGGTGCGACGCATTACAGCGTCACGTCGTTCGCGTACGACCCCGCGAGCGGCACGGCGTTTTATGCGGACAACAATACCGGCATGCGGGACCTGGTCGCCGTGAATGTCAGGAGCGGCGTCAAGCGGCTCCTGCTCAAGCGTGCAAGAATCGGCGAAATCGTCTTCAACCCGGCCGATCGTTCACTGCTCGGGGTGCGCCATGTCAATGGTCTTGCGACGTTGGTGCGCATTCCGTATCCGTACCACCGATGGTTCGAAGTGCACGCTTTTCCCTGGGAACACGTGCCAACCGATCTCGACATTTCCCCCGATGGCCGGCTGCTGTCTGCAACCATGAGTACCGACAACGGCGATCAATTCCTGCGGGTGTGGGAACTCGACAAATTCCTGTCGGGCGACTTGAAGCCGCTCTCGGAATTTCGTTTCGGTCAGTCGGTGCCCGAAGGCTTCGTTTTCTCCCCGGACGGGCGCTACTTGTACGGCAGCAGCTACTACACGGGCGTATCCAACATTTTTCGCTACGAGGTGGCAAGCGGTGCCGTCGAAGCCGTATCGAATGCGGACGTCGGGTTCTTCCGTCCGGTGCCGCTCGCCGACGGGCGGCTCGTGGTACTGACTTACACGGGTGCGGGCTTCGTTCCGACCATTATCGAACCGCGACCACTCAAGGACGTCAGCGCCATTACCTTCCTGGGCGCCGAGATCGCGAATAAGTATCCACTGGTCAAGACTTGGCAGGTGGCGGCGCCGAATACCGTCGATGACGGAAAACTCGTCATCGCGAAAGGCCCGTACGTGCCATGGCGGCAGCTCGAACTCGAGAACGCCTACCCGGTGTTGCAGGGTTACAAGAATACCGCCGGGATTGGCTACCACCTCAATTTCGAGGATCCGCTGCATTTCGCGAGCCTCGGCGTAACTGCGGCCTACACGCCCGAGGATACCCTGCCAAGCGACGAGCACGGCCACGTCGACTTGACCGGCCGCTACGGCTTCTGGACCGGCGAATTGGCCTGGAACCGATCCGATTTCTACGATTTATTCGGACCGACCGAGCGCAGCCGCAAGGGCTACGCCGCGAAGCTCGGTTACGACTGGCTGTTGTTGTTCAACACGCCTGAGCGGCTCGATCTTAAATTTGATGTGGCCTATTACGATCGAATCGACACTCTCCCCGGCGCCCAGAACGTCGAGACCAACTTCACTCGACTCGTTACCGCGGAGGTCGGGCTTCACTACACGAATGTGCGGCGCTCTCTCGGTGCCGTCGACGATGAGAAAGGCGTTACCTGGGAGTTGGTCTACGATAGCAGCCACGTGACCGGGGAAACGCTACCGCAGTTTCGCGGCGGGCTCGATCTCGGGTTGCCGCTGCCGTTGCCGCATTCATCAGTGTGGCTGCGCAGCGCGGCCGGAGTTGGCAACGGCGAGCGCGACAGCGTCGTCGCGAATTTCTACTTCGGCGGCTTCGGCAACAACTACGTTGACGACCATTCCGTGAAGCGCTATCGCGAATATTACTCGCTTCCGGGATTCGGCATTGACGCCATCAGTGCCTTGAACTACGTCCGCGAGATGCTCGAATGGAATCTTCCTCCCTATATCTTCGAATCCGCCGGGTCGCCGGGATTCTATCTGACGTATCTGCGGCCCTCGCTCTTCGGCGCGGAGCTGTGGACCGATCCCGGGAACGATTCAGAGCGCTCGCGCTACACCAGCGTCGGCGGCCAGATGGACTTGAGTTTCAGCATCCTGCAACGCTACAACATGACATTGTCGGCAGGCTATGCGCTTGGCTGCCAGCCCGAGCATCGCACCGGGAGTGAGTGGATGTTGTCATTGAAAATCATGTGATCGGCGCTGAAGCGCGTATATTTGTGCCGGTACTCTCATCACCCGATCGATGCGACATATAACAACCCGATTCGTTTCGCGACCGCACCGGTGGCTTGCAATAGCGGGCGCGATGCTCTCGGCGCTGGGAGTTTGCATCTTGATATTCCCAAAAAGATCCACGGCTGCGATCGAACCCAATGAATGGCATTGGGCATCCATTCACGGTCATAAGATGTACTACGCGGTGAAGGGCAGCGGCCCGTCGTTGGTGCTGTTGCACGGCGGCGGCGATTCCGGCGAGCACTCCTTCGCGCGCCAACTGGAGCTCTTCTCCGCGCAACACCGAATCGTGGCGCCGGATCAGGTCGGCCAGGGGCATACGCC
>CAYRAC010000748.1:426-2472 GCA_964422045.1 uncultured Steroidobacteraceae bacterium | reverse complement strand
ACCGGCAAAGAACCTGCCGCTGCCTAAAGCCGGCGGCGCCATGTCGAGTCTCGAGCAGTGGCTCGCCTACCAAACGCAGGTGCACCCGCAGGCCATCGATCTTGGCCTGGATCGCCTGCGCGAGGTGCTCGGGCGGCTCGGGTGGCGGCAGCCCGACATCCCAGTCGTCACCGTCGCCGGCACCAACGGCAAGGGCTCGGTGAGCGGTTATTGCGCGGCGATCCTGACGGCGGCCGGTTATCGGGTGGGCACCTTCACTTCGCCGCACCTGCGCGATTACCGCGAGCGGATTCAGGTCCATGACCGCCTGGTGAGCGCTGCGGAACTGGTCGCGGCGTTCGAACGGATCGAAGCCGCGCGCGGCGCAGTGGGTCTGACTTTTTTCGAATTCAATACCCTCGCCGCGCTGTTGGTATTCGAAGCGTCGCGGCTCGATGCGTGGATTCTCGAGATCGGCATGGGTGGCCGTCTGGACGCCGTCAATGTAGTCGATCCCAGCGTCGCGGTGGTCGTGAGCATCGGATTCGACCACCAGGAATACTTGGGTAGCACGCTCGAGGCCATCGCCCGGGAAAAGGGCGGGATCTTGCGGCACGGCAGGCCTGCAGTTCTCGGCAGCAGCGACATGCCGCCGGTGCTCGAGGAAATGGCGCGCGCGATCGGCGCGCCGCTCAAACGCCCAGGAATCGAATACAGCTACGCCGTCGATGGCCACGGCTGGCAATTTCGCGGCGCGCACTGGAATCTGCCGAAGTTACCCGCGCCGGCACTGCTTGGAGTCGCGCAATACGCAAATGCGGCGACCGCCCTTGCGGCTCTCGAGGAGTGCGACGCGCGTTTGCCCGTTCCCGCTGCGGCGGTGGCACGCGGGCTGCGTGAGGTGCGCATGCCCGCGCGCTTCGAAGTGCTCGCGCCGCGCGCGCACCAGCCGACATGGATATTGGACGTGGCGCACAATCCGGACGCCGCAAAAGTCCTGGCGCGCAATCTGCACGAGCTTACAAGCGGCGGACTGACACTCGCGGTGTGTGGAATCTTGGCCGATAAGGATGCTTCGGGGGTGGCCGCGGCATTGCGCGAGCACATCGATGCGTGGTGGTGCGTTACCACGGATGGCGAACGCGGCCGCAGCGGCGATTCCTTGGCACGCACGGTCGCGCTCGAGGTCGCGGCGCCGGTCCTTGCAGCGGCTAGCGCCGCCGCCGGATGCGCGGCGGCTCTCGCGGCGGCAACCGCGGCGGATCGGATTGTCGTTTTCGGTTCTTTCCATGTGGTAGGGCCGGCACTCGATTGGCTCGACGCTCACGACTATACTGCGGCGCCCCGACCTACTTACGTTTGAGGCTGTGTTATGGATCGTCGCGTCAAAGAACGCCTGGTCGGTGCCTCAATCTTGGTGGTGCTCATCGTTTTGATCGTGCCCGAATTGCTGTCCGGCCCCGCACCCGTGCCCGTGCCGGCACCCGCGCCCATGCTGAGTGCCGCACCGGCGAGCGCAGCGGAGCCGGTTCGCAATGTCACCGTGGATCTCGCGACCAGCAAAGCGCCGGCGCCTGAGCCCCCGCCTGAGCCTGCCGCGGCGTCGAGCCCGCCGCACGAGCCAGCGAGCGCGGCCGCCGCGAGCGCTGTGGAGGCACCCACGAGGCTTGAAACCGCCCCGCCGGCCCCCAGTTCCGCTGCAGCGCCGACGAAACCGGCGGCGCTGCCCGGACGCTCGTGGGCCGTGCAGCTCGGAAGTTTCGCGAGCCGCGCCAACGCCGACAAATTGGTGCGGCAATTAAAGGCGCAAGGCTTCGCCGCGTATGTATTGCCGGGAGGCTCGGGCACCTCGCTCAGGTACCGGGTTCGTGTCGGGCCCATGGCGGATCGCAACTCGGCGGCTCAGGCGGTCGCCAAGCTGAATTCGGCGGGGCACAGCGGCACTGTCGCGCCCCCGGGGCCCTGATTTGAGATTTGTGAGGCTCGTTTCACCACGGCGTGCGCGGCGCTCCGGTAGAATGGATGGCTGCGGTATACGAGGGTCGCGGAATTGACCGGAGCCGATGT
>CAYRAC010000748.1:0-416 GCA_964422045.1 uncultured Steroidobacteraceae bacterium | reverse complement strand
CCGCGAAGCTGCATCGCTGGTTTTTTGGATTCTTGCCATTTGGGCGGCCTGGAAATTTGGGCCCCTCGTCGAACCGCATTTGGGCGGCTTGCTCGCAGACCCCAATGTGGCACCGTGGGTCGGGCGCTTAGTCGTCCTGGTGCTGGTCCTGTTGGTCGGCTGGCTCGTCGGAATGGTGCTGAGCTATTTCACCCGCAGCCTCGGGCTGGGCGTGATGGACCGGGTGTTGGGCGTGCTGTTCGGGATCGTGCGCGGCATGGTGCTCGTCGGCTTGATCACGATCGGCGCCGAGCTTTTGCATTTGAATCACGAAGACTGGTGGAGCCGGTCGAAGCTGGTTCGATACGGTGAGACGGTGGGCGATTGGCTGCGGGCCATGGTCGGCGAGAAAGGCGACCCGTGGGCCAAGCTCGAGC
>CAYRAC010000747.1:0-2474 GCA_964422045.1 uncultured Steroidobacteraceae bacterium | reverse complement strand
CAACAAGAACAGGAACGGCAACGCATGCAGCAGCAGCAGGAACTCGAGCATCAGAGAATGGCACAGCAGGCGGATGCCGCCCGGGCGCAGGAGCTCGAACGGCAGCATCAGCAACAGACCCAGGAATTGCAACAGAGGCACATTCAGGAGCAGCAGGCGCTTCAAGCAACGCAGCAAGAAGAACGACGCTCGGCCCCGCCACCAGCGCCGCCAAAACCGCCGGAGCAACACAAGCCGCCGGAGCCGCATAAGCCGCCGCAGTGAGTTACCGTGCGATCGAGGCGCCGACTCCTCGGGGGTTGTCGGCTGCTGAAATGCGTGCGCTGGCACCCTACATTGCTGCGGCGGACCTAACGCGCGCGGTTCTTCACTGCGGCACAGTGCCGTGGTACTTGCCAAGACGATTCAGCGCCATCGCGCGCGGTCATCACATCTATTTTCGACCCGGCGTCTACGATCCACACACGGCTGCCGGCATCGCGCTCCTCGGGCACGAACTGACTCACGTAGGTCAATATCGAATGGGAATGACCGCAGCGCATTACCTTTGTTCGGTGATCGGCGGCTATCGGAACAGCCGCTACGAAACAGCTGCGTGCGCGATGCAAGCCCGCATACTCAGCGAATTACTACTTGATAATACTTATAACTAAATATTCTAAGTATCTCTTTTAATTAAGTATATACACGCACAAAATCTCTTCGTAATCCGAGCGCCGCTGCGCTTCCTAGGTCACAGCGATCGGATTGCGCGCTCGGGTATAGTCATCTCTCGGCCGACATCCTCTGCTCTGGGTGGGCAAATGACGACCATGTTCCGTTCAAAGATCGATGCCAAACTCAAGGCCGTGGGGCTTGCGGCGCCCTGCGTCGCCATTCTCGCCCTCGTCACGGGCGGAGGTCCGAACACGCGCCTGGTTTGGCTGCCGATAGCCATCACCGTGTTCGTTGCCGCCATGGTCCTCTGGGTGGTCCTCGCCACCTACTATGAATTTCAGGGAGACGCGCTCGTGGTCCGATCCGGACCTTTCTTCTGGCGCATTTCCCTCAAAGACATCGCGGCGGTCCGCGAGTCGCATAGTTTGCGCTCCGGCCCCGCGTTGTCGATCGACCGTCTGGAAATCACCCAACGCAACGGCCGCGCGATGCTCATTTCACCGCAAGACAAGGCGGGCTTTCTGGCGATGCTTTACCGGCTTGCACCGCACCTGACATAGCCCCCATTTGGTGTACAGTCAGCTTAACCGCCCGGAGGAGCGCCAATGTGCCGCAGCATCAAGACCCTGTTTAATTTCGAACCCCCGGCGAGCGACGAGGAAATCAGGGCCTCCTCGCTGCAGTTCGTCCGCAAACTGAGTGGCTTCACCCGCCCGTCGAAGGCCAATCAGTTGGCGTTCGACCGAGCAGTCGAGGACGTCGCGACGGCCGCGCGCGTGTTGATCGCTTCGCTGGTGACCAAAACCGGGCCGCGCGATCGTCCGGCCGCGAAGATCGACACGCTCCCGGCAGCCCCTCGTATGCACCCGCCCGCAGGTACTTAGTATGCGGCCAGTCTGCAGCTCGGTCCGTGTCGGTCGCTCCACGCGCGCAGTGCGCGTCGTGTTTCTCTGGGTGAGCTGCGTGGCCGCTGCCGCTGCCGGGGACGCCGGCAATGCCCCGCAGGACATGGCCAATATGTCGGGGCATATGTACATGACGGCGCTGCGCGGCGCGAAGGCAGACGACCAAAAAAGGGCGGATGCCGTTGTCGCCGCAGCCAAGAACGCCATGGCGCCTTACCAGGACTACAAAAAGGCTCTGGCGGACGGCTACGAGATCTTTCTGCCGGATCTACCTCAACCCCAATATCACTTCACGAAGTACCAGTATGGCCTGGAAGCACGTTCGCATTTCGATCCGCTCAAGCCTACCTCGCTGCTTTACAAAAAGACCGCCGATGGCGGCTATCGACTGCTCGGCGCAATGTACACGGACCGGGTGGATGCCACGGAGGATGAGCTGAATGAGCGCATTCCATTGAGCATTGCGCGCTGGCACCAGCACATCAATTTTTGCAAGGCGCCCGCTGGCCAAAAGGCGCTGTACTTTGGTCCCGACGCCAAATTCGGTCTGCTCGGCTCGATCACCACGCAGGAAGCGTGCGCTGCCGCGGGAGGTGAATTCCATCCGCATTTGTTCGGATGGATGGTTCACGTATATCCGTACGAGACCGACGCAAAGAAGATATGGTCGAGCGATGATGATGAAGGGCATGACAACATGTCCCATTCTGCGATGCCGGGCATGAAAATGAATTAGTTGATGTTCCCAACGAATATTCGCAAGTCTTTTCAAAAGTTTTTTTTGCCCCTCTGCCGGCTCCGAACCCCGCTTTCCATTTAACTTAAGTTAGCCTACCGGCCGCCGCGCATTTCGGCCGCCGTGCAATAAAAGCCTATGTTTCACGGTGTTTTCGCAAATTGTGAGTTTGCTGT
>CAYRAC010000746.1:0-2482 GCA_964422045.1 uncultured Steroidobacteraceae bacterium | reverse complement strand
GATCCCGCTATTCGTCGTGGCTGCAAGCGTCATCAGCGTATCGCTCGTCTGGATCTTGCCGAACGTGCTCGCCTCCGTGCGGATTACGACTGTCGCGGGCGCGCTGGTGGTGATCACTCTCGCCATGCTGCGCCAAAACCTCTCAATGCACGAATACGATCGGCTGCTCGCCGCCGAACAGCGCCTGAGTGAGCGCACGCGAGAGTTGGAGGGTAGTAATGGGCGCCTGGCGGCGACCAACGAGCAACTCGTGATGGCCACCCGACAAGCCGAAGAAATGGCACAATCCGCGCAGGTCGCGAATCGGGCTAAGAGTGAATTCTTGGCCAATATGAGCCATGAAATCCGCACGCCGATGAATGGCGTCATCGGGATGACCGACCTGTTGCTGGATGGCAGCCTAAGCGATCAACAACGCGACTACGCAGAAACCATTCGGCAAAGCGCGAAGGCGCTGCTGACGGTACTCAATGACATCTTGGATTTCTCGAAAATAGAAGCCGGCAAGCTTGAATTCGACGTGACTCGTGTCGAGCTGCGCGACTTGATCGAAGATGTAATGCGTTTGATCGGCATTCAGGCTCATTCCAAGAACCTTGAAGTTACCGCGGATATCGATGCAACGGTACCGGACTACGTTCAAGCCGACGCCGGACGATTGCGACAGATACTCCTGAATTTGCTGGGCAACTCCGTTAAGTTCACGCAGTCCGGCGAAGTCGCACTGAGTGTGCAAGAAGCGGCGCGTGACGCTGAATCGACGGTCCTGCGCTTCGAGATACGCGACACCGGGATCGGCATACCCTCAAATCGCCTGCAGACGCTGTTTCAGCCATTTTCGCAGGTCGACAATTCGACAACGCGCCGATTTGGCGGCACGGGACTCGGACTCTCCATCGTTAAGCGCCTCGTCGAAATGATGGGTGGGGAGGTCGGCGTACGAAGCTCGGAAGCAAGTGGATCGATCTTCTGGTTTACCGGCCGGTTCGGCGTTGCCGTGGCCGAGCCGAATGCGCGCCGCGAACTAGCGGGATGTCTCGAAACCGTTCTATCGGCCACCGCCGAAGAATGGCACGCGCGCACGCAGCACATCGCCACACAGACAGTGCTTGGCTCAGACACGGCCAGGCGCCGGATTCTGTTGGCCGAGGACAATCCGGTGAATGAAAAAGTGGCGACTCACACATTGCGAAAGCTAGGATACGAGGTCCAAGCCGTGGCGAACGGGCGCGACGCGGTTGCTGCATGGAAGAGCGGATGTTTCGACCTGATACTGATGGATTGCCAGATGCCCATCCTCGATGGCTATGAAGCTACCCGCGAAATACGCAGTCTTGAACAAGCCGCGCAACACATTCCGATTGTCGCACTCACGGCGCACGCGATGCAGGACGACGATCTGAAATGCAAGGCGGCGGGTATGGATTACCACCTCACCAAGCCGCTCGATCGCGCGCGATTGCAAGCCTGCCTTCAGGAGTATATTGAGCTGTATGGCGGCGATACCGCGGCGCGCGGCGGATCAGCCCTGGCGAGCGTTGCGAGCGTGCGCTAGATAGCTTTTCGCGCTCATCGGCCGGTTCGCATTCTTACGCGCTTGTCGCCGCCTGCACGGACGGGCCTTGTGTCCACTTTCGGCCCGTCAACCAGGCGCCCAGCGCGAGCAGCGGCGCGAGCGGGAGGAGAAACGTCAAGTGATACCAGATCGGAAAGGCGTGCCAGAGACGCACATGGATCGGGATGAAAAACACCAGTATGACCGCTCCGAGGATCCACGGAGTCCGCTTCATCGTAGGAGCGACGACTCCCATGGCGGCACCCGATATCAGCGAAGTGACCGCCGCCATGCCAAGACGCGCCACCATCATTCCTAGCGTGAACGTCAATACGGGCTCGGCTGCGGCGTACCCCGCAATCGAGAGCCGCAGCACGCGATCGATCAACGAGACGACAACGATCCAGGCGAGCAGCCCGGTGATGAAGGCCAGAGCAGCACGTTTCATGATCATCCCCCATGGTTGGATTGCATTAGTATAATTAAACTATGAAAGCAGAGCTAGTCATTCTCGGGGTGCTGCATCGCGGCAATTTTCATCCGTACGAAATCAAGCGTCGCCTTCTGAACGCCATGGTGCAGTGCTACACCGACATCGATGTGGGCACGCTTTATTACGCGATCCGGCAGCTCGCCAAAGCGCGGCTGATCACGGCCGTGGCGCGTGAGCGTGTGGCGCGCGGCGGGATGCGAACGGTTTATGCGATCACGCCGCAGGGAAAGGAGCGGTTTCAGCAGCTCCTGCATGAATGCTTCGCGGCACCCGGCCCAGTGTCCGAAACACTGTATGGCGCGCTTTTGTTTCTGCACCTCGGCGATTCACAGCGCATTGCCAATCTCTTGGAAACGAGAATCCAGCAACAAGCACAGGGCACCCGCGAAGTGGCCGAAGTCAGCCGACGCCTCGCGCCGTTCCTATCGAGCGGG
>CAYRAC010000745.1:0-2485 GCA_964422045.1 uncultured Steroidobacteraceae bacterium | reverse complement strand
GTTGCTGTTGCCCGACGCCAACGTGTACACCATCACCTGTTCGATCGGGTTAGGGGCAAGGTTACTGAGTGCAGGACAAGACGATGCAGGTGGAATAGGGGCCGCGTAGTAATCGTACTGAACTGCGCTGGTGAACGACAAACCGTCCTGGTTGATTACGGAACTGGTTCCTATCAGCGATGCGAAGTTGCCAGTATTGAGGCCGGGGTTGTACGGACTACTGGTGGCAGACGTCGGCGTCCAAGCGTCGCCGCCGCTGCCGTAAGGGCACGGCACGTCGCCGAGAACGCCGTGGTTTCCCGCTTGGGCGAGAGGTGACGATGTCAGAGAAGCGACGGACAGGAGCGCCGTCAACGCCGTCAATGTGTATTTCATTAGTCTTATCCCGAAGGGTGGTGTCAAGCCGCCGTGATTTTTCGTCTATCGACCGCATCGACAGTCGAACCTTGACTAAAAATTACTCGGTGTCTGACGTGTTGTCAATTTCGTGATGTGGTCGCACGAATATCGACGAATGGCCTTGGAATTCCGAATGTTATGTTCAATTCACCGTGAGCTTTCGGGCGCCGGAAATCTGCAGCGCGAGCTGCTTGGCGCGTACGCTGTAAAACCCGTTTTCGCCGAAGCGTTTTACTAGCACATTGTGCGCGGCCGAAAGCGTCGCTATAGCACCTGTGACATCCCCATTCGCGGCGAGCAGCTGTGCATTTACTGTATCCCATACGGCATAACGCCATTGTTCAGTTGAGCTCGCTGGATGCGCTTTTTGCAGAAGTCCTTTCGCCTCGTTGATCAGCTCGGCAGCGCGAACGCGATTTCCCGAGGCGAATTCGATGTCCGCTTCAGCCAGCAGCACTTGGTCGAGCAGCTGGCCATGCCCGGGCTCGCGCGCAATCGCTGCAGCTCTGTCTATTTCGCGAAGGGCAGTCTCGAAGCGGTTGCGGTAGGCGTCAATCATCGCGAGCTTATAGAGCGGCGGAACAACGTTGTAGTGATTCTCGCCATCGGCTTTCTCGATTATCGCAAGTGACGAACGTAGCAGCGGCTCGGCTTCATCGACGCGTCCCGTGATGAGTGCCAAGCCACCGATATTGTTGAGTATGGTTGCCATTTCCGGGTGTTCGGGGCCAAATATCTCGCGATGAATGGGCAGCGCTTGTTCGAATGCCTTCGACGCCTCGTCATATCGTCCTGATTGGTAAAGCAGAAGACCGAGATTATCGAGGGCCAGCGCGGTGAGCGCGTGATGCATGCCGAGCGCCTGTTCACGAAGTTTGAGGCTCTCGCGAATGGGCGGTTCCGCTTTGACAAGATCCCCGTCAAAAAAATACGCTTCCCACAACGCAGCAAGAGTGTCTGCAAGAACGCCTGACTCTGCCGGACCGCGCTTGCGATCGGCAACCAGGGCTTCGTTGCAGAGTTGTTCCGCCTCAGAATACCTTTCCAACTGCACAAGTGTTTTGGCGAGGTCGACTAAGGCGCCGGAGCGCGCCGTGCTTGACGGGGCCAAATGTTGGCGCGCCAGATCAACCGCGCTTTGCAGTAGTTGCGCCGCTTGATCGTAGTTGCCAGCGAGATAAAGCGTCCATCCAGACACGTCCAGGGTTCGCACGCGAGCCTCGTCCGATACCGACGGCGAGCGAATGTCTTCACGCGCCTGCTTCAACAGATCCTGGGCTGGCGCATAAAGTCCCAAGCCCGTGTACGCTTGGCCCATGGTGGTCAGGAGTTCTGCGCGAACCCGCGGCTCGCTCTGCAAGCCGTTGCCGGCTTTGTCATCGCGAATCTCTTTCGCACCCTTGTCTAGTACCTCTTTGACGGTGATCTGACTGCCACGATTCTCATTCGGATCCGCCAGCTGAAAGAGTCCGACCATGAACTGCGTGGTGCGATCCGAAGTCGCAGCTTCCGTGCGTGCGACGTCGCGTTGCTTCAATGCGAGCCACGCTGCAATGCCCGCAAGCACGGTGAGCGTGCAAATTCCGGCGAGCGCGGTGCGGCGGATGAGCAAGTTGCGAGCGCCGCGGCGCCGCGAGCGCAAGGCATATTCGGCCGCTGCGCCCGCGGGCATCAAGCCCGCTTGTTCAATCTCGCGGATCGCCGCGAGTTTTTCCGGCGCAACGCCCAGCCAGTCGTCGCCGCATTCGTGGTACTCCCACACCGCCGCGTCGCGCGCCAGTTCATCGCGAACCCGTAACAGCGAGGTCTCGCGCTGCAACCATTCTTGCGCCCGCGGCCATGAACGGATCAGGGCTTCGTGGGCGAGCGAGGTCACGGGGCCGTCGCCGCGGCCCTCATCGGTGGTGATACAGAGACGTCGGGCGACCAACCGGTCGAGCAGTTCTCGTGCGGCGCCCGGCGCGAAGCGGGAGAGAGACGCGTAGCGGCGGGTCGCCGCGCCATCCTCGCCCACCCCCACGAGTTCGCGCATGACATCGCGAAATGCCGTGTCCGCGTCGCCGGGAGTTTCCTCGACCACCTGATC
>CAYRAC010000744.1:0-2485 GCA_964422045.1 uncultured Steroidobacteraceae bacterium | reverse complement strand
CTGCAGATCTGCGCCGCTGATGGCCGTGATGCTGATCGGCGTTTTTTGCACGGTTGATTCGCGCTTCTCCGCGGTCACCACAATTTCCTGCAGTTCCTGATCCTGCGCGGGCCCGGCCGCGGTTCCCGCGGGCTCTGCCCACACCGCCGCACCGAGTGCCCATGACCCTGCGGCCAGGGCGCCGAGCGCCCATCGACGGCACAATAACGCTTGCTTGGTATTCATTTGAGATATCCCCATTTTGCTTATCGTCTCTTTCACCCGGTCGCGCCGCTTGCCGGCTGCGCATTGAGTTCGTACTTCATGATTTGCCCGTGCGGACCCGAGCGATCCCGCTCGAGCAGGTATACATCGCCTAATGGCCCGCGGCGGCGGTCGGTCACGGCCGCCACGGCGGCCCGATCGGCAGCATCCAACTCAAGCTCCCCGATTTGGCTGTGAGCGTGCAGATGCGCCGCGTTCGTGGCACCGACGATCGCCGCGGCGACCCCCGGGCGGTCGAGCATCATGCGAGTGGCCACCGATGCGATGTCGGATGCGTGGCGAGTCGCGATCCGCGCGAGCGCGCCGAGCAGTTCCTGAAACAACTGCCACCCGCCGAAGTCATCGATGATCAACTTGTACTTGATCAGTGATCGATTCGTGAGCGCCGCGCCGGGATCGGGCCTGCCGATCCAGCGTTCCGACAAAAAGCCGCCGCACACCGTGCCGTAACAGAGGAGTCCCATCCCGTGGGCGCGGCAGTAGTCGACCATTGCCTCGCTCGGACGGTCGTCGATGAGCGAATACTGCAGCTGATGCGCGACGATTGGAATGCCGGCGTCGAGGATCTCTTCGAGGTGCGGCCGGTCGAAGTTCGTCACACCCACGCGGGCGATCTTACCGGCGCGCCGCAGCCGGTCGAGCTCGTGCGCGGTCTCGAGATAGCGGGGAATCGAAAAATCCCACCAGTGAAATTGCACCAGATCGATGCACTCCATGCCGAGCCGGCGCAGCGATCGGTCGATGATGCCTTCGACGTAGCGGCGATCCACGCTTTTCAGAATCGGCAAATCGGGGACGAACTTGGTGTGCACTTGAGTGCGCTTGGCGAGAGCCGGCGAGACGCGCCGAAACGAGCCGATGAGTTCCTCGACACCGGGGTAGATGTCGGCACAATCGAAGGTGGTGATGCCGGCCTCGACGAAACTCGTCATGTCGCGGCGCGCCTGCTCCGGCTCGATCTTGCCGTGATCTCCCGCGAGGTGCCACCCGCCCTTGATGATTCGGGAGACCTCATACTCTTGGTCCAACGAGATTCGCGGGATCATGGGGCGGCGTCGTTGCCCGGCAGCGCCACCCCGGTCACATCGGCACGCCGAAAATGGCGCCGTCCCGTGCGCGTGATGCGAAACCGCGTCGGGCACAGCGGATCCGGACAGGCCACCTCGGCATCGGAGGACATCCAATCATGGGGATCGGTAACGCGCTGCTTCGCGGGCAGTAGCGGCAAGAGTGCCGCGAGCGAGTAAATGGAAAACCCTTGGCCCGCGGGCAGCTTCAACATCTCCCCGTGCAGCTCGAAGTAATCGCCAAGCCGCGCGCCGCAGTAGATCGGCCGATCCTTGGGACCCACCACCTCGACGCGCAAATCGTAGAGTTCGAACCCCGCCTCCTCGCTCATGCGGCGCCTCCGCGGCGATGCCAAATCGTGTGATCGTTCATCACGAGATCGAAGGAGCGGCCGATGTCCGATTGCAAGGCGAGACGCGCGGCTGCGCTGTCGCCGCGCGCCAGGGCATCGACCAGGTCGACATGAAAGTCGGTGCCGCGGCCGTCGCGGCCATCGAACATGTCGGAGGCTATTCGCAGATACGGTCCGCATTGCAGCCACAGGCTTTCGATGATGGGCAGCAGCACGCTCGACTGCGATTGACGGTAAATCGTGAAGTGGAAGGCGCGATTCTGTTCGGCGCTGCCCTCCGCGACGTGCCTGGCGTCGGTCGCGCTCTGCGCTTCGATCAGCTGGCGCAAGGTGACAAGAGTCTCGGCGTTCATGTGGGAGGCTGCGCGCTCGACCGCGAGTCCTTCCACGGCGAAGCGCGTTTCCTTCAAGTCCTGAAGCGACTCTTTCGATAGCGCCGGAACGCGCACGCTGCGATTTGGCAGCGACTCGACCGCGCGCTCCGCCACCAGGCGATTGAGCGCGTCGCGCACCGGCATGGCGCTGGTGCCGAATACGCTCGCAAGCTCGGCGATTTTCAGTTTCTGACCGGGCGCAAATCCCCCGCGCATCAGCTGGTTGCGCAAGGTGGCATAGACGCGCTCTTGGACGGTCTCGCGCTCGATTCTCGCCAGGCCAAATCGGGATTGGTCGGTCATGACCGGTCCTTGATATTTGATCAAAGATATATAATCAGGAATGTAGGTCGAATGCAAGCTTCCGATTAAGATAAACTCCGTATTAGGCCTCCGACTGGTCGATTCAGGCCGCCGCGACCTCGTC
>CAYRAC010000743.1:0-2489 GCA_964422045.1 uncultured Steroidobacteraceae bacterium | reverse complement strand
TGGTGCTGTCCGCCTCGCCCAGCAATCCGCTGGTGTGCATCACGGGCAAGAGGTTTGCAGGAATATACAAGACGATACCTGCAATCAGCCAGGCAAGCGTCATCTCGGTGCTCAAGGGCGTGCGCTGCTCGATTCGACTTTGGCAGCGCAGACAGTGCCGATCTACCTTGAGAGATGCGCGGGACACCGCAAGGCCGCAGGTTCGGCAAAGAACCAGCCCGAGTTCGAGTGATCGCTTCAGCTTCAATGACGTCATGTCTTGACCGTGGGGGCAATCGACCACCACGACGCCGGATCACAGCGTCCGAGCAGGGCTAGCACCGCGGTCAAGGCTGCGATCGCCCAGATGCCGGCCCCCGCAGTAATGGGCACCCAATTCGCGAGCTTCACGATGGCGACCAAAGCGCCGAGCAAGAACACCTCTGTCATGCTCCAGGGGCGCATGCGGTGGAGCAGCCTCATGATCGGTCCAAAGCCAGGGGATCGGTGCCCGACGCGCGCGAACAAGAGCACCCAGAAGAGGAGTCCTATTTGCAGCGCTGGGATGAGAAAGGTCGTGAACGCAAGCCCGAACGCGGCGACTGAAATCCAGCCGTGCTGCAACGAGCGCACGGCAAACCAGATGTTGGCCTTGGTCTCAATCCCTGCGATGTCAATGCTCAGGATGGGTGTGAGATTGGCGATGGCGAAAAAGATGGCCGCGGCGCAGACGAGCGCCAATCCACTCTCCACGTTCGCCGCAAAATAGCGTGCCAGCACCGCATCACAGCGTCGGCAGACGGCCACATCGCCCCGGCGGAGCGGGATCGCACGATACACGGTGTCGCAATCGCGACAAATGAGTATCGTGTTCACCGCCGCGCCCCCGATTGGCCTCTCGCTTAGATGAAGTTGTCGCCGAGCATTTCGAAGACTTCACCCGCCTTGCCGTGCATGACGGCCTTGATTGAGTACATCGCCATCCCATACACGTTTTCGAGCGCCGTGTGCGGCGGCATCACAAGTTCCAGCGGCTCGACCTTGACATTGAGCAACGCGGGCCCGGGCTGCCCGAGCCACTCGGCCACGGCGCCCTCGAGATCTTCCGCCTTGCTGACGGTCTTGCCCCAGAGACCCATGGCTTCCGCGACCTTGCCAAAATCCGGATTGAGAAGGTCCGTATAGACCGGCAACAATCCCTCGCCCTTCTGCTCGAGCTCCACGAATCCCAACTTACCGTTGTCGTACACCGCTATCTTGAGCGGGAGCTTCTCTTGAATCGTGGTGAGCACATCGCCGAGCAACATGCTGAAGCCACCGTCGCCGGCCAAGGCGATGACTTGGCGGCCCGGCTGGGCGCTCTGCAGTCCGATGGCATTGCCGATCGAGCTCGCCATGGTCCCATGCAGGAGACTGCCGAACATGCGCCGTTTACCGTTCGCCTCCACCATTCGCAACATCCATACGAGCGGCGTCCCGTCATCGGCGGTAAACAAGGCATCTTGATTGGCGAGCCGATTGATGATCGATGTCAAATACTGCCCGGGTATTTTGCCGTGATGACCGGGCGTAGCTCTCTCCGCCTGCGCTTTGAGCGCCTTCTTGTGACGTTCCACATACGAATTGAGGAACGTGGCATCTTCGCGCTGTTGAATCCGCGGCAGCAGCGCCTGAAGCGTGTCTTTGATATTGCCCACCACGCCGAGGTCGACCGGATGGCGACGGCCCACGTGGGTCGAATCAATGTCGACTTGAATGATCTTGGCGTGATCCGGGTAGAATTGGCGCCACGCAAAATCGGTACCGAGAAGCAGCAAGGTGTCACAGTTTAAGATGGCGTGATATCCGGACTCCGTGCCAATCACGCCCGTCATGCCCACATTATTCGGATTGTCGTATTCGATCACGTCCTTGCCGCGCGAGGTATGCGCGACCGGCGCCTTGAGGCGCTCGGCGAGCTCGACGACCTCGTCGTGGGCGTCCACACAACCCGAGCCCGCGTAAATCGTAACGTTCGTGCCTTCGGCCAGCATGGCGGCGATCCGATCCAAATCCTCTTCACTCGGCCGGATGACGGGCTTGTTGACATGAATGCGAAACGGCGGCTCGCTGACCGCATCCGAATCCGCGACGTCGACGGGGAGAATGAGAACGGCCACCCCCCGTTTGGTGATCGCGGCCTGACACGCCATGACGGTCTTTCGCAGCGCTTGCTCCGGCGTCAAGATCATCTCGCAAAAGACGCTGCAGCCCCGAAAGACGTCTTCGAAATTCACTTCTTGAATGAAATTGAATCCAAGCTCGCGTCGCACCACCTGGCTCGCGATCAGGATGACGGGCGCGCGATTCCGGTTCGCCTCATACAACCCGTTGATGAAATGCAAGCTGCCCGGTCCACAGCTGCCGGCCATGGCGGTGAGCCGGTCCATCAGAAGCGCTTCGGCCTGTGCCGCATAGGCCCCCGCCTCCTCATGGCGCATATGGACGAACTTGATGTCACTGCGATTCAG
>CAYRAC010000742.1:0-2493 GCA_964422045.1 uncultured Steroidobacteraceae bacterium | reverse complement strand
CATTCCCGCACGCCCGGAAAAATAACCGAGCGCGGACATACCCGGTGGCCGTCGACTCACATTTCCATCGAAATCCGTTTTTCGTATTGGGCGCGACCACCCATGACGACCGCAAAAAGCTGGCTGAGCTCGCTGCGGCCCGGAGCCTGGAATTCCCAAGCGGGGTTTGCGACCAGGCTCGAACCGAGCTTACCCGCTCGCGCACGCGGCTCGCCGCAGAAATCGCTTGGTTTCCCGGTGTACCGCCGAGTGCGGTCCCCGCCCTCATCGAGTTGTTGCGCACCGACATCGAGGCCGCCCGCAGGCAAGCGGATCTCTCGGATCTGGTGCGCGCAAATCTGCTCGCGGCGCTATGGCAGGAAATCCCCGCGCGCCAGCCGACGCTTGCCTTGACCGATCTCATCGTTGAAACCGGTACCGTCATCGATCGGATCTCGGCGGCGGCCGTCATGCGGGACGTCAATCGGGATCGCGCCATCTCCGGGTTCGGCCCGATCCAGTCGATCGACGAGGTGCAAGTCGAACTGGCCGAGAGGCTGCGATTTGTGTGTTCATTGATTCGCGGTGCGCTAGACCTCTTGCCGTCCGAGTCGATCATCGAGGCGCTGCGGCGTGTCGTCGTTGCCGCAACCGACAATGGCCAACGGCAAGCGAGCACCCTGGTCGACGAGCTGATCGACAGCTACGAAATCGATACGCGAACTGTCCTGCAGCAGGAGGCCGCGGCGGCTCTGCGCTTGATCGAGTCGGTGCGCCACGGGATGGCGCGCGGCTCAGCCGGCATGCAGGCGTTTCTGCGGCAACTGGACGCGGTCGTCCACAATTGGGATCGCATCGCGCAACCCATCCAGCTGAGCTACCTGGCTCGCGGACTGAGTCACCAACCCAGTTTGGACTTGGGCTACGCCATCCGAAATTTCGCGATCGAGTTGTGGAACCAATATCGGGTCATGGACGAGTCAACCCGCCTGATTCTGCTGTCGGAGAAAATGTTCGCCGAGATTCCGCCCCTGGTCGACCTATTGAAGGACGACCGGACCGCCTTGGCGGGCATTGCGGAGAGCCTCAACTACCGCACCGAGATCGGGCGATTCGTGAAGCACACCTTGAGTATTTCCGCCGACGCCGTGCAATGGAAGCGCCAAAACTACCGCCCTGAATCGATCACCAGGATCCGCTGGGGAGCCGAAACGCGCACCTTCAGCGGCGTTGTCAAGCGCACGACCTACACCGTCGCTTTCGGCGACGCCGAGCGCGAATCCTGCATCGAAACGAGGAATAGGGATATCTATCAGAATTTCATCGGGAAACTCTGGAGCACGGCGGGCGTGCGCCTGTTGGCGGAATTCATGGAGATCTTGAAGGCCGGCGGAATCATTCGCTTCGGGCGCGCGTGGTTCCGCGATGAGGGTGTCGACCTTGTGCAAATATGCCGATTCGGTCGCAAGCAAGTGGTGAGCTGCGCATGGGACCAGGTGGTCGTCAAGAATTTCAACGGCTCGCTCACCGTGAGCGCGAAAGGCAATTCGAGCGCGTGGGCGACGCTGTCTTTCAGAGATACGCCGAACGTCTACGTATTGGCAAAGGCCCTTGAATTGGTTTTGCAACCGCCTTTCAAGCAAAAAATGAGCGCGCTGTTGCGGCAGTAGCACTCGCCGAACGGCGCGTCGGCCGGCCGGCTACGCTTGGCATCGGCGTGCATGAGATTCGCGTTGCGGACCATCCGGTCGACAGCGTGACGCCGCGCCTCCTCGAGCAATTGCGTGTACTCGGTAATTTCGCCGCCGACGAGCGAGCGCAGCCCCGCCATGGCGAGAGCCGAGTTCACGAATTTGTCGCGGCAACGAAAGATCAGCCAGCGGCGTTCGGGCGGCGGCGATGGAATAAACGTGCGCGGTTGCGAGTCTTGTTGTTGGAGACAGTCATTCCCGCAGCTATGAGGAGAGATCGCCATGTCACCCGGCGCTAGAAGCAAAACATCCAAGAAATGCGCACAAATCCTTTTAGTGATAGTCGCAAGCGCCGTGGCGGCAGCGGCCGCTCAGGCCAAGGCGCCCGATACAATTGTTTTCGTGCCACCGACGGATCTACCCGCATTAGCCCGGCAAAGCGGCGAAGCAATGTTTCTGCACCGGACGATTGGCGGCCGGACGCTACTCTATATCGAACAAGACCACGGGTCGCGTCTGGCAACCCTCGATGTGACCGACCCGGCCCATGTTAGAGCCAAGAGTTCGGTGCAGCTTGATTCCTCCGGACCCTTTGATTTCTTTGCTGCGCTCGGAAGCAACGCGGAATTGATCCGATTCCGTCAGGGTTATCAAGTCGGCGTGCTCGATTTGCACAAGGAAAATGCGGCGAACCTCAAAGTCGCCCCGGCGATGAGCTTGCAGGGTCAAGCCACCCCTGTGGGCAATGATGTCGTAAACACACAGACCTTAAATCAAGTCCTTGACGGGAAGCAGGTCCGTGAAGAAGTGACGAACGCAACTA
>CAYRAC010000741.1:0-2501 GCA_964422045.1 uncultured Steroidobacteraceae bacterium | reverse complement strand
TGATGGGATTGTTGCCGAGCCGGGCGGGCGCGCCCTTCTCGAGCGCTTCCGGACCCAGTCCAGGTGGTGCTCCATCGCCTGTCAGTTCGAGGCCCACGTTGTCGAAACTCTGTGCGGTGTAGACGCTCTTCTCGAAATCTTCGATTTGCTGCGCCTGCGCCTGGCTCATTGCCTGTCGCGCTTGCAAGTGCGAACCGGCGGCGTCTCGAGCTTGAAGTTTCGGGGTCAGATCGCGGCCATCCGACATCAGCTGCAGCGTGACAAAACCGCCGGTTTCCGGATTCTTGGGCAGCAGGCTCTTGTCGTTGTAGAACAAGAATTCAGCGGGCGGGACGCCGTGCGGAAGTTCCAACAAATATTTGAGATTGGCGACCGGGCGCGGACGCCGGAACACGGAAATGCTGGGCGCCTGACTGTGCAAGCCATAAACCGGATCGCTGTTGCACCCGGTCGGGTCGCTCACGACCTCGATCGTGAATTCCGGCGTCGAAGGGGCCGAAGTACCGCCGACCCGAGGCGGCCATGGCAAGTATACGCGGATCAAACCGCGGTCGAGAAGCAACGAGTGCGATGCACGCTTGTCCTGCGGCAGGCTGGGGCAGTTGGAACCGTCGATCGCAGCGAACAGTGGATCCTTGCCGCCGGTCGCTTCCCAACGGCCACGTATGGTCTCCACCGACAAACTCATCGCGTCGGAGGGCTGGTGGCAGGTGACGCAGGCACGTCCATTCGACCCGAGCGGCGTGAAAAACGCGTGCCCCTGCGTTTGGAAGCTGCCGCCCTCGTGAATCACCGTCACGTGGCCTGATGCGTCTTGATAATCCGCCCGAGCCGGCATGATCCGCGGCTCCCCGGCTTTCCACCAGGGGTCCGGCGCATCCGCGGCGCGGGACGCCACCCAGGCGGCAAGCCCGATGCCGATGTATGCCGCCGAGACCATGATTTTCGAATGTTTCATTACGCGTGAAAAAAATATGTAGACGCGCCTACTTCGCTCCGGGCCTCGACGGCCGCTAGAGACGTTTCCTGTCGACTGCCTTGCGCCGCACCATGCGCAAACGCTGCGAATCGCCGATGTAAGCGGTTGCAGGCCAGCTTATCATGGCGCGCTTGGCAGATCGATCCCGATGACGCGCCCACTAATGGATAGGCTACAGCCAGCGCGTGCGAGCGCAACAGGACTCAATCGACTTAAGATCGCAGCTTTTGCCGCGGCCTCGATGCTTACGGCGCCGCCTTGGTGATGGCCGTTAAGATGCCGCTGAGGATTTGCCGCGGACTCGGCGGGCATCCGGGTACCGCCACATCGACCGGGATTACTGCGGAGACGCGACCGCACGTGGCATAACTTTCGCCGAATATTCCCCCGGTGCAACCGCAGTCGCCAATGGCCAGAACGAGCTTCGGGTCAGGCGTTGCATCGTAAGTGCGGCGCAGCGCCACCTCCATATTTCTAGATACGGGCCCCGTTACCATGAGTAGGTCAGCGTGCCGCGGACTGGCTACAAACCGGATACCGAGCCCCTCGATATTGTAGAGCGGATTATTGAGCGCCTGAACTTCCAACTCGCAGCCGTTGCACGATCCGGCATCGACGGCTCGAATGCACAATGCCCGACCGAGGACATCGAGGATGCGCGACTGCAACGCGTCCACGACTCGCAGCGACTCATCGCTTAATGGCGGGGGCTCCGTGATGATCCCCGTGCGACAGATTTTGACCAACGTTTTCAGCATGCTTATAGATCGTGTCCACTGTAGGACAGGTTGAAGGATTTATTGATCAGCGGAAAATCCGGCACGATGTTATCGATGACGGCGTGCTCGATCACGGGCCAGTTCTGCCACGATGGATCATGCGGATGACACCGTCGAATCATTCCGCCCGCCCCTGCTTCAAGCGCGAGAAATATCGGGCCGCGCCAGCCCTCGATCATTCCGATGCCCAAAGAGCCGTCATCGGGTAGCGAAATTGCGACCTGATGCGGCCCGGCAGGTAGCGTCTTTAGTATCTGCAGCATGAGACGCGCGGATTCAGCGACTTCATCGAAGCGCACGGCCACACGCGCCGCGACATCGCCCTCGGAGCGCACGATTTTCTTGGGCGCGAGCTCGCCATACGGTTCGCAAGGGAAGTCACAGCGTAGGTCAAATGCTTGGCCGCTCGCACGCCCGGCAAGGCCAGTCAGACCTAATCGGCCGGCCAAGCTGGGCGTAACGACGCCCGCGCCTACAAACCGGTCGCGCAGACCCGCGTGATCGTCGTAGATCGAACGCAGTTCTTGCACTTCGGGAGTAATCGGTTCGATTGAATCGATCAAGAAACGTACTCCCGTTGACGAAAGATCCGCACGCACGCCGCCTGGCACGACGAAATCCATCAGATAACGCTGCCCGAGTGTTTGTTCGGTCGCGCGCAGCAGTGTTTCCTTGAGCCGCGAGAACTGGGTGAGTCCAAAGGCGAAGCCAGCATCATTGGCAATCGCGCCGAGATCTCCAAG
>CAYRAC010000740.1:0-2505 GCA_964422045.1 uncultured Steroidobacteraceae bacterium | reverse complement strand
CACGATGGCATCGCGTTTCTCCTGATCGAATCTTGCGAGCTCGCGGGCCCGGGCGTAAAAGGCGGTCAAATCCCCGCCGCGCGCCGCGAGCTCGCGCTCGAATCCCGGCACGCAGTTGAAGTACGTCGCAATCGATGCGAGGTGTGCGTTGTTGAGGTCCTCGTCGAACCATGCATCGAACGGCGCATGTCCGCCCCAGCTCGCCTTCAGAACCGCATACGACGAACGCAACGCGGCGAACGCGGCGCGTTTTCTGTTGCGAAGCATCTGCGGCGCGAGCGCCGAAGCATACAGCGCGCGAAGTTCTTCGCGGGTAGCGCCGAGCAGCTCGACCACCTTGACATAGTGTTCGTGCTCCGCCAGGTGGTTCGCCAGATCCGCGTCCCGGCCTTGGCTGCGCAGCCAGCGGCGCACGCCCTCCTCTTCGACCGTGGTCGCGAGGGCTTCGTTGAACGATGAATCGTTGGCGACATATAACAGCTGGTGGGTGAGTTCGTGAAAGATGATCGCCGCAAGCTCGACATCGTTCCAGCCAATCATGGTATTGAGCACCGGATCGTTGAAATGGCCGAGCGTCGAATACGCAGCCACTCCGCCGACCGCGACGTCGAAGCCCGCGGCGCGCAATCCGGCCGCGTAGCGCCTGGCGCGCTGCTCGACGAAGTAACCGCGGTAGGCCACGCAACCGACGATCGGGTAACACCAATCCTTCGCATCGACCGAAAATTCGGCTGCGGCCACCACATTCCATACGACATAGCGGCGCCCGACATCCGCGTAACTTCGATAGCTGCCGTTGTCCGGCAAGCCCAGCGCATGGCTCGCGTAGTCGCGGATGGCGGCGACTTGTTCGAGCTGGGCGCGCAACGCCGGCGGCGTCGACCCCCGATCGATGATGCGGGTTATCGGTTCGCGTTGGGACATGAGGGCAAGCTGGCCCTGCGCACTTTGCAGCAGGTAGCAGCCGCCGCTGCAACTCGCAATCACGGCGAGGCCAAAGGCCGCGCGGATTGTCGCGTTGATGCTGCTAAGATTCACGCATGCAAGTGTATCTGGTTGGCGGAGCGGTTCGTGACGCCTTGCTTGGTCTCGAGGTCAAGGAGCGAGACTGGGTCGTCGTCGGCAGCACGCGCGAGGAGTTGCTGCGCCTGAAGTTTCGCGAGGTTGGGCGCGACTTCCCTGTTTTCCTGCACCCCGACACTCATGAGGAGTACGCGCTGGCGCGCCTCGAGCGCAAGGTGGCGCCCGGCTACCGCGGATTCTCGGTCGAGTTCGGACCCGAGGTCAGCCTCGAAGAAGACTTGGCGCGACGCGACCTGACGATCAATGCCATGGCGCAGGCAACCGACGGCACGCTGCTCGATCCGCACGGCGGTAAGCGCGATCTCGACGCGCGGGTCCTGCGGCACGTGTCGCCGGCTTTCATCGAGGATCCGGTGCGGGTGCTGCGCGTGGCGCGCTTTGCGGCACGCTTCGCGCCGCTCGGTTTTCATGTCGCCGACGAAACGCTCGAGCTGATGCGCGCCATGGTGGAGCGCCGCGAAGTCGACGCGTTGGTGCCCGAACGGGTCTGGCAGGAGACCGAGAAGGCGCTGCGCGAACCCACGGCGAGCGAGTTCTTCAAGGTGTTGCGCGCCTGCGATGCGTTGCGGCCGATTTATCCGGAATTGGATGCGCTCTTCGGCGTGCCGCAGCCGGTGCAGTGGCATCCGGAAGTCGACACCGGCATACACACCCTGATGGTGCTCGACCAAGCCGCCTTGCTGAGTCGCGACTCCCGCGTTCGGTTCGCCGCGCTGGTTCACGATCTCGGCAAGGGCACGACGCCGCGCACGGAGTGGCCGCGCCATCGCGGTCATGAAGAGCGCAGCGTTTCACTGATCGAAGCGTTGGCGGATCGCCTGCGCCTGCCCGCGGAATATCGTGACCTCGGCATCATCGTGGCGCGCTATCACGGCAACGTGCATCGTGCTTTTCAACTGCGCCCCAACACCATCTTGGAATTCATCGAGCGCGCCGACGCATTCCGGCGGCCGGAACGCTTCGCCCTAGCCCTGCTCGCCTGCGAGGCGGATGCGCGCGGCCGCACCGGACTCGAGCACGTGCCCTATCCGCAGCGCGCGTACCTGCAGGCGGCGCGCGATGCCGCAGCCGCGATCAAACCCTCGGCCGAAGACATCGCGGCGCATAGCGGCGCCAAGATAGCCGAGCGTCTGCACCAGCGGCGCGCGCAGGTGATCGCGGAATTGCGCGAACACTGCGGAGTGCGGTAATGAAGGACGCTTGGACGCGGGCGCTGGGTGCGGTCCTTTTGGCGGCGGCGCCGCTCTTGGGCGCGCGCGCCGCCACCACGCTGGTGGATGCCGCGGCCGTCTATCCGGAAGGGCCGCTGTGGAAAGACGGCCGGCTGCTGTACGTCGAATACGCAGGACCCGGCATCAAGAACTGGGACGGAAAGCGCGTCGCCACCTACTGGAACGGCGAGCACTGCGGTGCATCGGGTCT
>CAYRAC010000739.1:0-2506 GCA_964422045.1 uncultured Steroidobacteraceae bacterium | reverse complement strand
GCCATGTCGGCAAGCTTCCACTGAATGCCCTGAAACTCCGCGATGGCCTTGCCGAATTGACGGCGCTCCTTTACATACTTCAAGGTCGCATCCAGCGCGCCGCGGCCAATGCCCAGCGCCAATGCCGCAATCGAAATGCGGCCACCGTCGAGGACACGCATCGCGTCCACGAAGCCTTCTCCCTCGACACCAAGCAGATTCTCCGCGGGTATTTCGCAATCTTCAAAGATCAGCTCACTGGTGTCGCTTGCGCGCAGGCCAAGCTTGTTCACTTTCTTGACAGGGCGGAATCCGGGAGTGCCTTTCTCAATGACGAAGGCCGATAGGCCGTGCGTGCCCTTGCTCTTATCCGTGACGGCAATGACTACGGCAACGTCAGCGTAGTGACCGTTGGTGATGAACGTCTTGTTTCCGTTGAGCACATAGCGGTCGCCATTTTTTACGGCAGTGGTGCGGGCTGCGCTGGCGTCCGATCCGGAGCCTGGTTCGGTAAGACCCCAGGCTGCGAGCCATTCGCCGCTCGCCAGCAGCGGCACGTACTTCCTCTTTTGCCGCTCATTGCCGGCGAGAAAAATGTGATTGGTGCCCAGCGAATTATGCGCGGCAACGGTAATGCCCACCGATCCATCGACAGCCGAGAGTTCTTCGATGGCCAGCACGTAATCGACATAGCCAAGCCCCGAGCCGCCATACTCCGGCGGAAAAATCACGCCGAGCAGTCCCATCTTCCCCAGCTTCTTGATCACCGCCATGGGGAACTCGCAAGCTTCGTCCCAGGTCATCACGTTGGGCGCAATTTCACGCGCGGCAAACTCGCGAATCTCGCGGCGGAGATGCTCTTGATCTTCGGTCAACACGAACGGATATAGACTCTCTACCGGCTCAAGCTCAACGCTCATATTTGGTGCTCCTTTTATTCTGATGCGGTAACCCGGCTTCCCTGTTTATGAAAGTTCCAGCTTTACTCGAATGGATCCTTCAGGTCACGTTTGCAATACTCCGGGGTTGAAGCGAGGCACGTCGGGATTCAAGGCGCAGGCTTCCAGCGCCGTGATCAATACTTCCCTGGTTTTCGCGGGATCGATGATGGCGTCGATCCAGAGGCGCGCGGCGCCGTAGCGGGGATCGGCCTGCGCATCGTAGGTGGCCTTGATCTCGTCGTAGAGCGCCTTTTTCTCCGCTTCCGACAAGACCTTTCCGCCGCGCTCCATTTGTTTGGCGCGAACTTCCGCCAGCGTATTGGCGGCCGAGGCGCCGCTCATCACCGCATAGCGAGCCGTGGGCCACGCAAAAAGAAATCGCGGATCGTAGGCTTTGCCGCACATCGCATAATGTCCCGCACCAAAGCTGCCTCCAATGATGACAGCGATCTTCGGAACCACGCTGGTGCTTACCGCGGAAACCATCTTCGCGCCGGCGCGGATGATGCCCGACCACTCCGCGTCCTTGCCCACCATGAACCCATTCACGTCGTGCAGAAAAATCAGCGGGACAAGGTTCTGATTGCAGTCCATGATGAAGCGCGCCGCTTTTTGCGCGCTCTCTGTATAGATGACGCCGCCAAACTCGATGCGATTCATGCCTGCGTTCGGCCCCATGGCCACAGTCTGGTTCTGGTTGATCTTCTGGTTGGCGACAATGCCGACGGCGCGGCCGCCGATGCGCGCATAGCCGCAGAGAATGGTCCGGCCGAAGTCCGCTTTGTATTCGTCGAACTCGCTTCGATCCACGATGCGCGCAATCACTTCGCGCATGTCGTATACGTTGCTCGCTCCCGGCGCGGGATTCAGCAGCCCGTATAAATCTTCCGCCGCGAATTTGGGCGCGTCGCGGCGGGCATCGAACTCGCGGGCGTTGAAAACCTCGCGCGCGGACTCCCATATCTCCGCGCCAACCGGCGCGTGGTGCCGTTCCCCCATCTTGCCCACCAGGGAGCGCAAGCGCGCGATGCACAGATGATCGTTCGGCTCTTTGAAGTCCACGGTTCCGGAGATCTCCGCGTGCATGGATGCGCCGCCCAGTTCCTCGGGGTCGGTCTTCTGGCCGATGGCCGCCTGCACCAGCGCGGGGCCGGCGAGAAACAGCCCCGAGCCTTCCGTCATCAGGATGGTATCCGTCATGACGGGAAGGTACGCGCCCCCGGCGACGCACATGCCCATGATGGCCGTAATTTGCGGAATACCCAGCGAACTCATCACCGCGTTGTTGCGGAAGACGCGGCCAAAGTCGTCGGTGTCGGGAAAGACGTCTTCCTGCAGCGGGAGGAAGATGCCGGACGAGTCGACGAGATAGAGAGTGGGGATTCTGTTTTCGAGGGCGATGGTCTGCGCGCGCAGGACTTTCTTGGCCGTCATGGGAAAGAACGCGCCGGCCTTTACCGTGGCGTCGTTGGCAACGATCAAGCACATGCGGCCGGATACGCGTCCCAATCCGGTGACCACGCCCGCGCCGGGAGCGCCGCCGTATTCGCCATACATTCCGTACGCGGCCCACAGACCCAGTTCCA
>CAYRAC010000738.1:0-2509 GCA_964422045.1 uncultured Steroidobacteraceae bacterium | reverse complement strand
GCGCCTCTCACCGGCTCAGGCGGCGAAGCCACCTATTTGACCGAAGCCTTCATCGAGGCCGGAACGCGTTTCACGCTGCTTGAATTCAGCAATGGTGCTGCGGTCGATGTCCCTGACGACATCAGCGTGATCCGCATCGGCGGCAAGGGCGGTTTTTCCGATCCCGCAGGGCTCGCTGACGTGCGCTACGATGCTGAACCCGGTACGGCCTATCTGTTGCGGCCCGATGGCTACGTCGCTGCGCGCTTGCGGCGTCCGACGCGCGCGACGCTGGGCGCGGCGCTGGCACGCGCGGCCGGCCACTCCAGCGGCCGACATTGAGGCTCGCAATGACATTGTCGACGCGCTCAAATTTCGCCAAACCCGACGGCGCATCGTGGATTGAGCGATGAGCAAAGCGTCGAGCTCGATGCGGCGCTGGTGCTGATCCTGGCCAATCACATTGGTGACATCGATGTGTTGCGCGAGGCGATCGTGCTCGCGAAGCAGCGCGTGATCGATGCCAGCCAGCAGAAATAACAACAGCAATTGAGACTTGGATAACGTCGTAAAGGAAATTGAATTAATGGCCAAAGGTTTCGCGTCCACCACGGATATGGCGGAGAAGAAGGTGACATTCTCGGAGATCGGCACCGATCTCTATGCCTTCACCGCCGAGGGTGATCCCAACTCCGCCGTGATCGTCGGCGATGACGGCTGCATCGTATTCGACGCGCAGGCGACGCCGGCAATGGCCAATAAGGTGATCGAGCGGGTGCGCACCGTCACCGACAAGCCGATCAAATATGTGGTGCTGTCGCATTATCATGCGGTGCGCGTGCTCGGTGCGTCGGCCTATAAGGCGCAGGCGGTAATCGCCTCGTCGGAAACCTATCGGCTGGTTGAGGAGCGCGGCCAGCAGGATTGGGATTCCGAATATGGCCGCTTCCCCCGGCTGTTTCAGGATGCGCAAAGCATTCCGGGCCTGACCTGGCCGACGCTGACCTTTGAAGGCGAGATGTCGATCTTTCTCGGCAAGCGCGAAATCCGGCTGATGCAGCTTGGCGCGGGGCATACCTCCGGCGATATCGTGGCGTGGGTGCCGGATGCCGAGGTGATGTTTTCGGGCGACTTGATTGAGTATCATTCGGCCTGCTATTGCGGCGATGCGCATCTGCGCGAATGGCCGGCGACGCTGAACAAAATTCGAGCCTTCAATCCCAAGGCGATTGCGCCGGGGCGCGGTGATGCGCTCAAAGGGTTGGCGACCGGTCGCGATGCGATTGCGATGACGCGCGATTTCGTCACCACGCTCTATGGCGCGGCGGAAACCGCGGTCGCCCGGGGGCGCAATCTCAAGGAAACGATGGCGGCGGCGCGCGAGGTGATGGATCCGAAGTTCTCAGACTTTGCGATCTACGAGCATTGCCTGCCGTTCAACGTCTCGCGCGCCTTCGATGAAGCCTCGGGAATAGATTACCCCTTGATCTGGACCGACAGGCGCGACCGAAAAATGTGGGCCAGCCTGCAAGGAGGATGACATGAATATCAACGCCTCGCCTGACCTCGTCAGCCGCAACTCTATGAATATCGATCCGGGCTATATGTCCGGCTTCGGCAATAGTTTCGAGACCGAGGCGCTGCCGGGCGCGCTGCCGATCGGACGCAACTCGCCGCAACGCTGTGCCTACGGACTTTACGCCGAACAGCTTTCGGGGTCGCCGTTTACGGCGCCGCGTGGCAGCAATGAGCGTTCCTGGCTCTATCGTATCCGCCCGTCGGTGCGGCATTCCGGCCGCTTCGCCAAGGCCGATGCAGGGTTGTGGCGCACCGCGCCGTGCCACGAGGTCGAATTGCCCATCGCGCAACTGCGCTGGGATCCGGCGCCGATCCCTAGGGAAGACATGACCTTCCTGCAGGGCGTGCAGACCATGACCACGGCGGGCGACGCCAACACCCAGGCCGGCATGGCCGCGCATGTGTTTCTGATCACCAAATCGATGGTCGATCAGCATTTCTACAACGCCGATGGCGAGATGCTGTTCGTGCCGCAGCAGGGCAGCCTGCGCTTTGTCACGGAATTCGGCCTGATCGACGTCGAGCCCGGTGAAATCGCGATCATCCCGCGCGGTGTGAAATTCCGCGTCGAGATCACGGCGGGTCCGGCGCGGGGCTATCTCTGCGAGAATTACGGCGGCGCGTTCACGCTGCCCGAGCGTGGCCCGATCGGCGCAAATTGCCTGGCCAATGCGCGCGACTTCCTCACGCCGGTGGCGGCCTATGAAGAAAAGGATACGCCGACCGAACTGTTCGTTAAATGGGGCGGGGAGTTATTCGTGACCCAACTGCCGCATTCGCCGATCGATGTGGTGGCATGGCACGGCAACTACGCGCCATACAAATACGATCTGCGGGCGTTCTCGCCGGTCGGTGCGATCGGCTTCGATCATCCCGATCCGTCGATCTTCACGGTCTTGACCTCGCCGTCGGAAACCGCCGGCACCGCGAATATCGATTTCGTGATTTTCCC
>CAYRAC010000737.1:0-2510 GCA_964422045.1 uncultured Steroidobacteraceae bacterium | reverse complement strand
ATCCCCTGTGCCGATCCAGAATGACGGCTTGTTGCTCGCGCCAAAGCCGGCCCCGGCGTACTTGCCGGTTTGTTCCTTCGTCACCTCCATGACGATACCGATAGACAACGGAGCGAGTGCAACCAGGTAGAACTGACGGGATTTTTGGAGATTCGAAACTACCAGTCCGATGTGATCAAGCATCAATGTCTCTCCACAAGGTTATTAGACGATCCCAATTGATCCCAATCCATAATTGCTGTCACGTCGTGTGACCGGTCGCTCACTCTGCGGTCCAAATCCCAAAAGCGTTTTTAGACCGGTGAGGGCATTTACCCGCATCCCAGGCAAATGACGACCTTCATTTTAATGCCGGACCCGAACGAGACAGTGGTGAGTGTCAGCTTCGGAGAAGAATAATCAAAAGCTGCAATCGTCCGCTTGGCAGCAGGAAATTGCGACCCCTAGATGACTGCCCTCGAGCCCGAGCGCCGCCGGCCGCCACCGTTTGCTGTCGGACAGCCTAATTGACTGTCTGGCGGGTTCTATTACTCGCCGATGTTGTGCTCTCCGTTCAGCCTTGCTTGCTCATCGAGTCGTAGGCATCGGCGAGTCTGAGAAGAGAATCGCCGCACCGGGTCCGCGCCGAAGAGCCGTGCATCAGCGCCAGCATCTGCGGTTCGAGGGCGGCAAGACGGCGGATCGTCGATGCGGTTGCGCCCGAAAGCGCAGTGGCGTGAAACATCTGCTCCGCAGCCAGCGCGGGCCCAACAATATCATCGTCAGTAAGCGCCGGTCCGTCGCCGGTGTGGGTAAACAGGTCGCCACAAAAAAGCGTCTTGGTGGTTTGCTCAAAAATGACCCGCGCTTCCCAGTTGTGCGGGACGTGTGGCGTATCGATGTGCCGAACCTGCTTGCCACCGAGATCAATGACCTCGCCGTCGGCCAGCTTGCGCGGCGGCCGATCGCACAAGTCGTCAAGCGAAACCATACAGCCGATGGCACCGTGTGCGACTTCGGCGCTTGGTGCGGCGGCGAGGAATTCGTTCATTGCACCGCATTCGTCGGATTCCACGTGTCCAAAGGTGATCCAGCGGAGCCGCTTAAGCGGAATGATACGGGCAATCGCCTGCGACACGAGCGGGAACATGCGTCGCGGGCCAGTGTGAAAGAGGAGCGGATCGTCCGCGTCGACGAGAAACTGATTGAACGTGAAGCCGCCGGGCGCTGCCTCAGGGACGCACGTTGACAAGCGGAAGATGCGATCGGCTATCTCATGAGTATTAGTTTGCATGGGGCATTTTCCCTTTTGTTGCGTCAGCGCGCACCCAGCGAAAGCTGCTTAACAGCGTGCAGAACCGCCGCGTCGCCATCAACGTTGCCTATCGATGACAGTTGAGTGCCAACTCGCTCGTGTGCGCACGCGACCAATAGAGACGCAGCTGTGATCGTTGCGATCATCCGATTCAAAAAGCAGTTTACGCGCCACGCCCGGAGCCTGCTCTCGTAATGCGTTTCGTCTGCGCGTGGAAATGACAAAGTGTTTAAGGCCCGGCGACTGGGTTTGATCCGTTCCTGTCCTTGGCGTCTCGCGCAGACAAATTAGCGCTTTGGGCGAGTAGGGTGCGGTATGTGCGCAAGTCGCTTTCGTCCAGGACACCGATGGCGTGTCGATCCGATGCGGCACGCGGGTTCGCGCCCAGATCCAGTGTCGTCCCCAACCCGGCGTAAAGGTAATGATCGCCAAACGTCCTTTGAAGTGCAGCAAAAGTAGGCTCACCGGTGCAGTGACCGGGAGCGATGTAGTCCACTTTGTAGGTGTCATGCAGGGTTGTGGCAACTTTTTCGATAGCCGGATCCTGGGCCACCACCAGATGAAATCCGCCCGCGATGAAGTGGATGTGCGGATTGATCTTCGCGGCTTCGGCAACGATGCTCTCAATGCCCGGATGCGAACAGCCAACCACCAGTACGAGGCCGTCGGGCGTGTTGATGGCCAATGACAATTCCTTCAATTCTTTCGTTCCGGGCGCATCTGACACCAGAGCAATCAACGTAATGCCGGGTATTAGCTCCGTGGTCTTGTCGATCAATTGAATGTTGGCGCCGGGAAAGACCGTGCCGAATTTAAGAATCTCAGGCGGTCTGCCGCCGTAATAGCGCATCTCGGCGGGCAGTACCTCGTCTTTGCGATAGAACTTGCTGGGTAGGTCGGAGCCAAAAATGCCAAAGCCTTCCTTGGGAGCGTAGATCTTAACCTTCGGGTTCACGCTGAGCAGATAGGAAATCCCACTGACGTGATCGCTGTGGCGGTGCGATAACACCAAGAAGTCAAGCTTGGTCAAATCAACGCCCTTGGCCTTAACGTTCTTCGCGAAAATCGCCGGGTCATCCCCGGTATCGAACAGAACGCGCTTTCCGTTTATCTCCACCAGGGCGGCGTAACCCCAATCTTTGGTCATCGCCGCATCCTTGCCAAAGGCATCGTAGAGTACTGTGATGCGCGCTGTTTCGGCTGCCGCCGATGTCGG
>CAYRAC010000736.1:0-2511 GCA_964422045.1 uncultured Steroidobacteraceae bacterium | reverse complement strand
GCGTACACATGTTCGGCCGGATCGAGAATGCCAAGCACGCGTTCTACGGTCTTGATTTCGTGCACACCGAACTGTCGCCGGAATCCGGTTGGTCGGCGCCCGGTTTCGCTGCCTTCGTCTCCTCGATCATCGAGTCGGGCGAAGATCCGGCGAACATGGGAGCGGTGCGCGCGCGCCTGAAAGAGCTGGGTTTGGAGCCCTACGACTGTTTGAATCCGCCGTTGATGGATGCGTTGGCGACGCACGCGGCCAAGCTGTCCGGAGTTCGTAAGTAAGGTCGATTGGTGAGTTAGCGGCGCTGCCTTGCAAAGGCAGCGCCGCAACGATTAGCGTCTACTGTTCGAGCACGATATTGTGCTTGTGAATCTTGCGATACAGCGTGTTGCGGCTGATCCCCAAGGCTTGCGCGGTACGGCTGATATTCCAGTGCATTCTTTCGAGCTCTCGCAACAGAGCCGCGCACTCCGCATCGCGCAGCGCGGCGGACGGCAAATTCAACGGCGTGACTTGAGCCTCCGCGTTGCCGGCAGCGCCTGCGCCGGGCGCTGCGATCGCCCGCGTCTCGGTATGCATGATTTCCTGCGGCAGATTCGACAAGCGAATGATGCCGTCGCGGCACAGCGCCGAGGCGGTGCGCAAGGCGTTGCGTAGCTGGCGAATATTGCCGGGCCAGGAATAATCCAACAACTTGTTGAACGCATCCTCGGCGATCTCGATCGATTCCTGGTCGGCGTTCTCCTCTTGCAGCAAGGTGCGGATCAGGTCCGCCTTGTCGCCGCGATCGCGCAATAGCGGCAGGTGCAGGGTGATGCCGTTCAACCGGTAATATAAGTCTTCGCGAAAATCGCCGTCCTGGATCATGCGGCGGATATCGCGATGCGTCGCGCTGATGACGTGCAGCACCACGGGGATCGCCTGATCGCTGCCGAGCGGAACGATCTCGCGCTCCTCGATCACGCGCAGCAGCCGCGTTTGCAGCATCAGCGGCATATCGCCGATCTCATCGAGGAACAGAGTGCCGCCATTCGATTGCAGGATCTTGCCGACCCGGCCTTCCTTCACCGCGCCCGTGAATGCGCCGCGCGTGTAGCCGAACAATTCGCTCTCGATCAAACTCTCCGGAATCGCCGCGCAATTCACCGTCACGAACGCCTTGTCGGCCCAAAGACCACTGTGATGCAGCGCCTTGGCGAAAGCCTCTTTGCCGGTGCCGGTAGCTCCCTGCAGCAGGATCGGCACTTGCTTGGCGAATAGCTGCTTGCCGAAGATCAGGTTCTTGCGCATCTGTGCGTCTTCACCGACGTGATGCTGTCCGCGACTCGGTTGCACTCCTTCACCCTTGTCCGTTGTCGACACCGGAGCGGCCAGCTCCAGCGTGCGTGCCGCGGGGCGCAACGGCGCGCGCGCGATCGCAAAGAATCGGCGGCCATGCGCGAGGTCGCGCACCGGCCAAATGGTACTCGGCTCGAATTGCGCGCGCCGTTCCAACGTCGCGAAATCGAACTGGAAGAATCTCTCGATCGGCTCGCCGACCAATGCTTTGCGCGTCGAGCAGCCGAGCTGCACCAGGGCGCTTTCATTGACGGCGAGGATGTGGCCGGCGCCATCCATGGCCACCAGCGCCTCGTGCAACAGTCCGACGAACTCCGGTCGGCTGTGGAAGCGCAGGATCCAGGACTGGCTGAACTCGTTCAGAAAATTCCAGCGCGAAATGAGGTGCGCCGACATATTGACCAACGCCATCGTGTGCCGCTGAATCAACCGGCTGTCGCTCGAATTTGCGGTCGACGCATCGAGTACGGCGATGATCGAGCCGTGCGGATCGACAATTGGTGCGCCGGAGCAGGACAACGACAGGTTGTAGCCGCGGAAATGCTCCTCGCGATGCACGGTCACCGGACCGCCCTCCGCGAGGCAGGTGCCGATGCCGTTGGTGCCTTCATGGCGTTCGTCCCACAGTGCACCGAGCGACAGGCCGGCGTGGCGAAATTCGCGTTGCAGGGTGGGGTCGGTGATGGTCGTCAGCACCACCCCTTGGGTGTCCGACAGAATGACGGCGAATCCGGATCCCGCGATTTGCTCGTAGAGGCTCTCCATCTCAGCGCGCGCGACCGGCAACAATTCCCCCATCCGCTGCTGCAGCTCCTTCAGCGATTGGGAATTGAGCACGGTATTTTGTCGAGGGGCCGATGGTTCGATGCGGTATTCGCGCAAGCATCGGTACCAGGAGCGCGTGACGTGGGGTTCGATTCCGGCCGGTTGCAGTCCGTTTTGAACCACATGCAGGATGCGCGACGCGTGACTCGTGGCGAGATTCGACATAGACATCCCCATCCCCTACTTACCGCTCGTCTCATTCCCAAGCGAGTCCGTCGCTTGTTGTGAAAAGTCAACAGTAGAACCGCGCACCCGCGAAGGTCCAGCCAGCCGGGACGAAGGGTGGCCTGTTTGCGCGTTCAGCGCAATCTGCACTGCAGCATTTTACTGCTGGTCGGGCGGAGTTCCAAATTT
>CAYRAC010000735.1:0-2520 GCA_964422045.1 uncultured Steroidobacteraceae bacterium | reverse complement strand
GCTGGAATTTGCAGAACCGCAATTATATTTTTGGGGTCGACGCCCCAAAGGGCGAGGATCTGCTGGCCGGGAAGAACTTGGACCGGGTACTTCTCGTCGCCGATGTCTACGAGGGCATCGCGGGACGAATGTTGGTGCTGCTCGACACCCATGGCAATCCGAGCGATGTCCCGGATAACGTCGTGTTGGCCTACTCCGGCTCGCCGAGCCACGAAGCGTTGGACGGTTACTCCTTGCCGGACGAAAAAATGAGTCAGAACTCGCCTTACACGGCCAGCCTGATCGAGACGCTGGACGGAAATGATAAGAATTTGCCGACCGCATTTCTGGACCTGTCGCAGCGGGTTGTCGCTAAAACCCATGGCGCGCAAATCCCGTGGGTATCGCGCTCGATCAATGCTGCGGTCTCCTGGACGCCTTAGCGCATCATGGAGCGGCCGCGGTTGACCTAATGCGGTGGTCGTCGATCAAGCATCATTCCTGTGCATTCCACGACTCTGTGGCGGTTGGCGCGGAAGCGGGCGCAACCGCGCTCTGATTCCACAGGTACCCGTTGTTCCAGAGGTACCCATTGTTCCAGAGATAACCGTTGTTCCACAGGTAGCCGCTGTTCCAGAGATAACCATTGTTCCAGAGATAGCCGTTGTTCCACAGGTACCCCTGGCTCTTCGCATACTGCTGATTCCACAGGTAACCGTCGACCCCCATGGCGGTGCCGCTCGTGCCGAGAACGTAGAATTGGCCGGTGGTCGGGTTCTGGCGCGCCGGGCCGCCGTAGTGCGCGGTACCCGCGATGTCCTTGGCAATATTGAGCCCCTGATTGGCGCAGTTCGTGGCCTGACTATAAACCGCGTTGTAGGCGTTGATCAGGCCCACACCCTGCTGGAACACCGAATAGGCCGCGGTGCCGCCCTTGCCGACCAGCGAGGCGGTGGATGACAGCAAGCGGCACTTGACTTGGTCGGGGGTGAGCGCCGGATTGGCCTCGAGCATCAGTGCCACGACGCCCGTGGTCACGGCCGTGGCCTGCGAGGTGCCGGACATGAAATACGTGCCGAAGGCATCGCTGGTGAAGTTCGGATGGTTCTGCGACAGCGTCTGCAGATAGGAATACATGATCCCGGCGAGGTGCCCGCCCGGAGCGACCACATCGGGCTTGACGAAGCCCTCGTAGGTCGGTCCGGCGGAGGAGAATGACGCGATGCCGTCATCGGTCGGGTCGTTCGGCGTGTAATTATCCGTCATCGCGCCGACCGTGATGACGTACGGGGTATTACCGGGTACCGAGATCGTCTGCGGCTTCGGCCCGTAGTTTCCGGCCGAGGCGACCACCACCACTCCGGCCTGCCATAGTTTCATGACGGCCTGATCGATCGGGTCATTCCAATAGAAAGACTGAGGCGGGGCTCCGAAGGATAGGTTCAGAACGCGAATTTTGTAAGTGGTGCGATTCGCCAAGATCCAGTTCAGGCCGTTCAGCACGTTGGTGTAGCTGCCTTGGCCGTTCTGATCGAAAGCCCTGACACTGACCAGCTTCACCATCGGCGCGATGCCCTGCGGCTGGCCATTCTGCCCCGGAACGGTGGTGTTGGAACTTGCGATCAAACTCGTCACATGAGTGCCGTGACCATAATAGTCATTGACGCAGTTCGTGCTCGGCGTGGCGTTGCCGCTGATTGTCGGATAGATCGCGTCGTACTGCGCGAGGACGCGCGGCACGTTGTTGAGATCGTTGGTGTTGTACTGGTCGCCGCAATAAATACCGCTGTCGAGGACTGCGACGGTGATGCCGATCCCAGTGAATCCCTGCGCGGCGAGCTTGTCGGCGCCTACGAAGCTGCGCTGGTAGTTATCGGGGCTGACCGGGCTCAGACCCCACGATGCCTCCATCGCGGCCAAGCCGGCGGCCTCTTGTTGCTGCTGGGACGCGATCAGCGACTTCAAGCCTGCAATCGTCCCTGGATTAGTCGCTGTCTTCAACTGCGCCTGCAAACTCGCAATGCTCGCATCCCAGGCCGCCTTTGACGCCGCGAGGGAGGCATATTCGTTGGCAATGACTTGCTGCTCCTCCAGGAGATTTGCATTGGTGATCGTCTGGGTCAAAACGGGCCCATCGGCAAACAGCTCGAGTTTCGCACTCTTGCGCAGCTCGGCTGCCTCGGACGGGGTCAGCCGCGCCGATACGCCCTCGATTATCGGCAGATCGAACTCGATGCGGCCGCCGGCACGGCGAACCGCTTTCGCGGCAGACCCGGCGCGATGCGCCGTGACGATGTAGCTTGATTCGGCGGCATTGGCTCCGAACACCCATAGGGAGGCGATCGCCGCGACGAGTGCGGGGATTTTGATTCGCGCGAATTGGCGTGCCACGTCTGTTAATTCCTTACGCAAGTCCCGATAGCCACAGGGTCTTCAACTGGGGGCTATTCAATCGCAGCGCAGCGCGCGCGACGCTCACGGTCGTCGCCACGGCGCCGAGGAAGTTCGTGAACCGGATCACATAAGGGTGCGGTTAAATCG
>CAYRAC010000734.1:0-2531 GCA_964422045.1 uncultured Steroidobacteraceae bacterium | reverse complement strand
AACTGAAGGAGGTGATCCAAGTGGCACATACAAACGTTGGTTCGGTCGCGTCTCTGGGCGCGCTGGTTGGTCGCGAGGTTCATCGTTAGTCAGCGCCTCGTGCTGACCGGGATGCAATAGAGGGATGCGCGCAGGCTCGTTGCCACGCGCGCGACCGTGTCCAACGGATGGACGCTCCGATGCAGTTGCTGCGCGGATGACCTTGGTCCGTGGGTAGTTTTGCTCGAGCAGGGAATGGCGGAGTCCTCACGGACTCCGCCGTTTTCTCACTGGGGTCCGCGGCCCGTCGCAAAGCTCGCTACGCGCCGCGAACAGGCGACTCTAAAGTGCTCGCGATCGTTGCTTCATCGCGGCATTCTCCAAGATCGTCGTGCCGTCTTGCCCGTGGAGGAATTCACCGACAAAGGCCCGACCGATATCGTCCTGATCAATCGTCCCAAACGATCCTGGGATGAAACGCCCCAGAAAAGACACAAACCTTGGAGTGTGCGCATTACCCGCAATGATGCCGGGGCGAAATATTGCTAATCGTTTGAATCCGAGGCTGCGCACCGCATTTTCCTTCTCCCCCATGATGCGGGCATAACGAATCCGGCTCTTAGCGCTACTCCCGGCTGCCGAAAGAAGTCCGAATCGTTCGATTCCCGCCGCCAGGCAGCCACGCGCAAACGCGCCGACCAAGCCAATTTCCAGCTTCTTGATATCCTCTTCGCTCCATTGCTGACTCCCTTTGCCGATGCCGATACATGATGCGGCATATACGGGTTCACCCTGCGCGCTCAAGGTCCTGGCAAGTTCGGTGATCTCATTGGCAAAATTTGCCGCACTCATATCCATGATCACCTGGCGCAGACGCGCATCGGCAGCAAGAGGAATCGTGCGGCGATTGACCATCACCACCTCCGTGCACGAGCCGGCAGCGAGCAGGGCCCGCACCAATCCCGATCCAACTTGCCCGGTGCCACCGACGACCAAAATGCGAAAACCCATGCTGTGCCTTTCTCCGAGTAATATTACTGACGGTTCTCTCGAATTGTTGCGCCGCGCGGGTCATCCGGCATTCGGCGGATGCACGACAGTCCCCATAACCATTGACTTAAGGCGCCGGCTCAAACGACGCGCCGGCAATTTTGCCGTCTTCCATGCATTCCGAGCCTGCTTACCATCGGTGTTTAGTTTATCGCACGCCGCATTGTTGACCAGGATAACTTCGTGAAGCCCAGCGCCGGTCGCCGATGATTGCCGTTGACATGCGTAAGGTATGAGGCCCTCATACAATCTGGGCGCACGGGCGACGCTGTGCGTGCGAATTGTCGAAACGAGGATCGAAAGATGCTGAAAATTTACTCATCGCATCCGAGCGCCGCTCGGACGGCTTCCCCTGTATGGATCGATTTGATCGATCCCAGCGAAGACGAGCGGCGCCAGGCTGACCAACTGTTGGGTAGCCCGCTTCCGACACGCAAACAGACGAGCGCGATCGAACTGTCGAGCCGCCTCAGTTCCTCGGACGATGTACTTAGAGTCAATATCCCATCATTCGTAAGGACCGAGGGTGAGCACGGGCCATCGACGCCTCTCGGCTTCGTATTGACGCCCTCGCTTCTCGCCACCGTGCGCTACGCAAACTCGTTGGCGTTTGATCACGTCGCCGACTCTTTGAAGAACACGGTCGGTCCGACTAGCGGCACCGATATATTCATTGATTTGATCCAGGGCATCGTCGATGTGGCTGCCGATCGTATCGAAAGCATTGCGGGGGAACTATCGAAGCTTTCCCAAGCCGTTTTTTCTGAGAAGAGCGGCCGCCGCGGCTTGCTGCGCGCTTCCCTGTTCGAGGTGGGGAAGATGCAGCGGCAAATAAATCAGATCCGAGCGGCATTGATGGGCGTATCGCGCGTTGTGATTTACTTATGCGATGCGCCGCCGCCGTTCATTAGCAAGACGCTGCATTCACAACTGAAGGTCATCAACGCCGACATCGGTTCCCTCAACGAATTCCATCAGCAAATGAGCGAGCGACTGCAATTTCTATTGGACGCGGTGCTGGGATTCATCAATAACGACCAAAACGACATTATGCGTGTCCTGACAATCGTGTCGGTCGCGACGGTTCCACCGATGATCCTTGCCGGTATCTGGGGAATGAATTTCAAATCCATTCCCGAATATAACTGGCAGCATGGTTACGCGTTTGCTTTGACCATGATCGTGGTGAGCATGCTGCTTCCATTGGTCGGCTTCAGATGGAAAAAATGGCTTTAGTGATCCGTCATGTGCCTATCGTCCCTATCAGAGTCAAGGTCCCAGTGGCGCCAATGCTGTACATCGAGACGTCGTTCGAACCGGAATTAGTCACATAGGCGAACTTGCCCGACGGATGGATGGCTATCGAGCTCGGAGACAGCTCCGCCGCTATCATTCCTATGGATGTCAAGGACCCGGTCGAACTGTTGATGGTGTACATCGAGACATTGTTCGAGCTGGAATTCGTTACATAGGCGAATCTGCCCGCCGGATCCACGGCTACG
>CAYRAC010000733.1:0-2541 GCA_964422045.1 uncultured Steroidobacteraceae bacterium | reverse complement strand
GCTCATCATGGTCGGCCAGGAAGGCGCTGATTCCGCTCGCGGCTGGCGTAATTCCATGCGCAGCCCCAAGTCGCTGCACGGCGCCTGCACCCAGAGCATCATGTTTTTCGTCGACGATGCTGCCGCGCACTGCGCTCACGCCCGCGCTCGCGGTGCGACCATCGTCGAGGAGCCGGCGACTCACGACTATGGTGCCGAGTATTGGGCCGACATGAGCTACGGTGCTCTCGACCCGGAAGGCCACATGTGGTGGATTACCCAGCGGCTGCGCAATCCACCGGCGCGGTAACGCGGATTTCCCGTGGAGCAACGCCACTGCAAACCCGATCTGGATGCGGCCTTCGGCGCGCTGTCCGATTCTTCGCGCCGCGAAATGATCCGCACTCTGCTGCAGCAGCCGCGCCGTGCGGGTGAACTGGCGGATAGCCTCGACATGAGCCCGCAAGCACTCAGCCGGCATCTTCGCGTCTTGCGCAGGGCGGGCCTGGTGGTCGAAGAAGGCATCGAGGACGATGCGCGAGTTCGCGTCTACAGCGTGCATCCGGGCGCCTTGCAGCCGGTGCAGCAATGGCTGGCACAGATCGAAGAACTGTGGCGCGGCCAATTGCAGGCGTTCAAAGCGTATGCCGAAACAGCGCAGCGCCGCCGCCGCACCAAGCCATGAGCGGCGACGCCGCCCGGGTCAGCGTCACGGTAGCGGTGCCGCCGCCGCTGGCCTTCGAGATTTTCACGGCCGAGATCGATCGCTGGTGGCGGCGCGGCATCAAGTTCCGACACGCCGGCAAGCGCGGCGGGTTTTTGTGCATCGAACCCTTCCTCGGCGGTCGTCTGTTTGAATCGATCGATGGCGATGCCGGACCGCATGTCCTCGAAGTCGGTCGCGTGCGCGTCTGGCAGCCGCCCGCGCATCTTTGCTTCACCTGGCGCAACGCCAATTTTGCCGAACACGAAACCACCGAAGTGGATGTCGCCTTCGCGGCTACGACCTCAGGGACTCTGGTCACGGTGACGCACCGCGGTCTATCCGCCTTGAGACCGGAGCATCCGGCGCGGCACGGCCTGCAAGGCGCGCAATTCAGCCGCATGATAGGACTGTGGTGGGGGGAACAGATGACTTCGCTGCGCGAACTGTGCGCGCAGCGCATCACCACCTGACTGTGCGTGCGCTGCTATATTGAAGTCGATGCCATTTCGAAACCTCTTATCGCTGCCGCACTGGAAGTCCCGGTTGCTGCTGTGGGGCGCGGCCGCAGCGGTTGGCCTCGCCGCCGTGCTGTTTGCCGGCCTTGCCGATGCCGCGCAAAACGCGCTGCGACGATTGCTTGAGGACTCGCGCTTCTGGCCGTGGCTGCTCGCGCCGGCCGGTTTTTTCTTGATCGCCTGGATAACGCAACGCTACTTTCGTGGCGCCGAAGGCAGCGGCATCCCGCAGACGATTTTCGCTTTGCGGCCGGATGCCGGGGCGCAAGGGGAGGCATTCCTCAAACCCAAAGTGGTGATCGGACGCGTCGCATTGGCCGCCCTGGGACTGCTGTGCAGCGGCTCGATCGGCCGCGAAGGACCCACCGTCCATGTCGGCGCCGTCATCGTGCATGGCGTGGCGCGATGGATGCCGCACGGGCGCATCGAAGCCCAACGTCGCGCGCTGGTACTCGCGGGCGGCGCGGCCGGGGTGGCCGCGGCGTTCAATACGCCGTTGGCCGGTATCGTATTTGCCATTGAAGAATTGTCACGTTCGTTCGAAGAACGCGCCAGCGGCACGACGCTGACGGCGGTCATTCTCGCCGGCGTCGTTGCCATTGCCCTGGTGGGCGACTACAGCTACTTCGGCCAGCCGGTGGTGCCGTCGCAACTGCGTGCGATCTCACCCGCGATCATCGCGCTCGCGGCCGCGTGCGGTCTCGCGGGCGGCGGCTTCAGCCGCCTGACGCTTGCCTGCGCAGGCTCGCTGCCGGGTATCTTGGGTAAATTGCGTATCACGCGTCCGGCCGTATTTGCCGGACTGTGCGGATTGGCGATTGCAGCGATCGGCACGCTGAGCGGTGACCTCACCTACGGCACAGGGTACGCCGAGGCACGTTCCGTTCTCGAAAGTCAGGCTCACCTGCCGTGGTTCTACGCACCGGCGCGGGCGCTTGCGACCCTGCTGTCGTACCTGAGCGGCATTCCTGCCGGGCTTTTGGCGCCGTCCCTGTCGGTGGGTGCGGGCTTGGGACAGTTGGTTGCCGATGCCTGCGGCCAACCATCGGCGGTGCCGTTTGCCATCCTCGGTATGTGCGGCTACCTCGCCGGCGTGACCCAGGCGCCCCTCACCTCACTGGTCATCGTCATGGAAATGACCGCGCAGCACGCCATGGTGCTACCGCTGATGGTCAGTGCCGCCCTCGCCACCGCGGTATCGAAGCTGATCACCCCGCCCCTGTACCAGTCGCTGGCCGACCGTTACTCGAACTAGAGAGACCGCAATCCGGGCGAACCTTTATCGGTTGCGGGAGGTCACAACGACATGCACAGGCAATCCGACGAATCAGAGGCGATCGA
>CAYRAC010000732.1:0-2541 GCA_964422045.1 uncultured Steroidobacteraceae bacterium | reverse complement strand
GGCAGCAGCGGCGCATTGCGCGCTCTGGCCTCGCGCCTGACCTCGGCCGCGGAGTGAGCGCATGCTGCTGCACGTTGCGAAATTACTCAACGACGACCAACTGGCGGCGATGCGCCGTACTCTTGACGCGACGGCGCCCTGGGTCGACGGCCGGGTGACCGCCGGACATCAGGGCGCCGCCGTGAAGAACAATCAGCAGCTCGAGGAGACCAGTGCCCTCGCACGCGAACTCGGCAATCTCATCATCGGCGAGCTGGAACGCAACGCTGACTTCATCAGCGCAGTGTTGCCGCATCGTGTGTATCCGCCGATGTTCAATCGCTACAGCGAGGGGATGCAATTCGGCACGCACGTCGATGGCGCGGTACGCACCTTGCCGGGGACCGGCCACAAACTGCGCACGGATCTGTCGGCAACGGTGTTCCTCGCGCCGCCCGAATCCTACGATGGGGGTGAGCTGCTGATCGAACATGACGTGGGCCGTGAAAGCGTCAAGCTCGGCGCCGGCGACATGATCGTCTATACCTCGACCGCGCGGCATCGCGTCAGTCCCGTGACTCGCGGCGTGCGTCTCGCGAGCGTGTTCTGGATCCAGAGCTTGATTCGCGAGGATTCCAAGCGTCAGCTACTGTTCGAACTCGACCGCACCATCCAACAATTGACAGCGCTGAATTCGGACCCGGAGTCGTTGGTGCGGCTCGCCGGGCATTACCATAGCCTGCTCAGGCTGTGGACAGAAATATAACCGCACGGCATTTTGCGGTATTCTCAGCGCCCTCAATTCCAATTATAACGAGGGACGACTCATGCGGATGACCACCTGCGCGCTCGGTCTGGCGGCGGCAATTTTCACGCACGCGAGCTTGGCGGAGCCTGCGCCGGTAGCCGCTCCGATCGTGCTCAAAGCCGCGCGCCTGTTCGACTCGGTGTCGGGCAAGCTCGTCGAGCATGGCGTGGTCGTGATCTCGGGGAAGAAGATCGAGGCGGTGGGAAGCGATGCCCAGATTCCGGCCAATGCCGAGGTCATCGACTTGGGCGATGCCACCTTGCTGCCCGGTTTCATCGACGCGCACGTGCATTTGTCGGAGGAGTCGAGCCCCGACTGGTATCATGACTTTTACAGCGAGATCATGCGTTTCCCCGCCGAACAGGCGTTGTACGGCGCGCACTACGCCAAGCTCACGCTCGAGGCTGGAATCACCACGGTGCGCGACGTCGGATCAGTGGATTACATCGCGCTCGGACTGCGCAACGCCATCGCCGCGGGCATGATCCCGGGTCCGCGCATGTTGGTGTCCAACTACGCGATCGGTTCCACCGGTGGGCACGCCGATCAAGACCCGTATCCGGCGCAGCGCATTGCGGTGGCCGGCCCCATCAAGGGCGTGTGCAACGGCGCCGATCAGTGCCGCGAGGCGGTGCGCTACCAGATCAAGTACGGGGCGGATGTCATCAAGTTCCTGCCCTCGGGCGGCGTGCTGTCGCTCTCCGACCCGGTCGACAATGCGCAGCTCACGCAGGAGGAAATGAATGCCATCGTGTCGGAGGCTCACAATTGGGGGCGCAAGGTGGCGGCACACTGCCACGGCGATAAAGCCGCGAAAATGGCCATCGCCGCCGGGGTAGATTCCATCGAGCACGGCAGCTTCCTGCAGGATGACACGCTCATGGAAATGAAGAAGAAGCATGTGTACCTGGTGGCGACATTGTCCGCCGGCGACTGGGTGGGCTCGCACCTCGACACGTTCCCGCCGGCCATCGCGGTCAAGGCCAAGGCGGCCGCGGCGCAGATGCAGCAGATGTTTCAACACGCGGTGAAAATCGGCGTGCCGCTCGCCATGGGCACCGACGCGGCGGTCGAGCCGCATGGGCGCAATGCGCGTGAGTTCTCGCTGATGACCAAGAACGGTCTGGCGCCGGCCTTGGCGTTGATGGCGGGCACCGCGGGCGGCGCCGATCTGCTCGGCGTCGCCGATAAAACCGGCACCCTGAGCGTGGGTAAGTTTGCGGACATCATCGCGGTTGCCGGCGATCCCTTGAGCGACATGCACGCCACCGAGCATCCGGTGTTCGTGATGAAGGAAGGCACGATTTACGTAAACCGCGGGCTCGCCAGCAGGTCCCCGTAAAGATGCGCTAAGGAGTGGCGGCGGGGCGTTGCGGCACTTTCTGAAACTTGGTGGTGTCGTAGCCTTGATCGCCGAGCCGGTGCAATATGCCATCGTATGTCGCGTCGGGCAGGGTTTTGGTGCGTGCCATAATCCATCCATACTTGCGCGACGGGTGGCCGACTGCCATCCATTGGTAGTTCGGGTCCAGGTCGAGGATCAGGTACTGCACTGAAATCACTTTGAAGAACTTCACGCGCCAGCGGGCGTTGCTGCTCTTGTCCTCAACGCTCGCCACTGCGTTGGCCTTGCGTTTCATCGGCGCCTCGAACGACCCGTTGCGGCAGGTGAACCAGTTGTCGATGTCGCCGTCGGGCCGCAGCGCGTAACTCTCGACGGAATCGAAACAATTCTTTTCGGCGAAGTAGGGAAT
>CAYRAC010000731.1:0-2542 GCA_964422045.1 uncultured Steroidobacteraceae bacterium | reverse complement strand
AATATTGCCGCCGGAACGTCCACCGGAGGTATCACGGCCAAGCGCTGGAACCGAGTCGGCGATTCCCCGATTATCGGTGCCGGGACCTACGCATCGAATCAGTCCTGTGCTGTCTCGGCCACCGGAGTCGGTGAGTACTTTATCCGGCTCACCGTAGCCCGCACCATCTGCGCGCTCGTGCAATATAAGGGCATGGCCTTGCAGGCGGCCGCCGACGAGGTGGTGCAGAAACAGCTCAACGAAATTCACGGCGAGGGCGGCATTATCGCCCTCACCCCTGACGGCCAAATGGCTTGGAGCTTCAATACCCCTGGCATGTTCCGCGCCAGGTCGACCGAAGGCGGTACCCCCCAAATCAGCATCTATCGCGATGAGCCGTAGGAAATGTCTGCTCAGGCGCTGACCTGCCGAGCGCAGACCGTACGAAGGCTGTGCAGAGCGTGCTCGCAGCCTTCGCGCGACACATTGAGATGGGTGACGAAGCGGATCAGTTGTGGATTCACGGTTCCGGCCAGAACCCCATGGGGTTTGAGAGCGGCTGCAATCTCGGTGGAGGTTTTCCCTGTGCCGCTTACATCGAAGATGACGATGTTCGTCTGCACGGCGGTCACGTCGATCGTAATGCCAGGGATGCTGGCCACTCCTTCGGCCAGCAGGCCGGCGGTGGCGTGGTCTTCCTGCAGGCGCGCGGGGCCTTGCTCAAGCGCGATAAGACCGGCGGCCGCCAATATCCCTGCCTGGCGCATGCCGCCGCCAAGCGCCTTGCGGACTGGGCGGGCGCGCTGAATGAAGTCCCTGCTGCCGACGAGAAGGGAGCCAACGGGTGCGCCTAAGCCCTTCGACAGGCAGAACATGACGGAGTCAAAGCCGCGGGTAAGCTCCGCAACGCATTTGCCAAGACAAGCTGCGGCGTTGAATATGCGTGCGCCATCCAGGTGCACGGGAATTTTGTGCTCACGGGCGCCTGCGCAAATTTCCTCCATTGCGGCGATCGGCGTGACGGTTCCGCCGGCCATGTTGTGGGTATTCTCCAAAGCGATGAGGCCGGTCTGTGCAACGTAATAGGTTGGCGGCGCAATCTTCGCCGCGAGCAGCTCCCACGAAAGAATTCCACGCGGAGCGCTGACGGGGCGCACCATGCAGCCGCTGAACCAGCTCAGCATTGCCATCTCGTAGTTGATGATGTGGCCGCGCTCTTCGCAGAGTATCTCCTGGCCTGGACGGGTGTGCACCTTGATGGCGATCTGGTTGCCCATGGTTCCGGACGGAACGAAGATGGCGGCTTCGCGACCAAAGATTTCGGCAGCGCGTGCCTCCAGTCGGTTAATGGTGGGATCCTCACCGTAGACGTCATCGCCGACTTCGGCCGAGGCCATGGCACGGCGCATTTCGTCGCTAGGCAGGGTAACGGTATCACTGCGAAGGTCAATCCATGAAGGGCTCATACGTGCTCCCAAGAGTTCGAAGGAAAGTCCCAGTGTAAACGCTAGCCGAGCAGGCCGACTGTAAAGTTCTCAATAGAGAGCAGACTCTTGCGCAAAACCCGGCATTGGCATCTTTCGCTCCGCGATCCACATCTACATCCCCCGTCGAGGGGCTCTCTATGGAATTGAAGGCTGTCACGCCACTCAGCAAGGCGGACCAGCGAAATGCGGTGGTCGCCGGCTTTCTCGGCTGGACGCTGGATGCCTTCGACTTTTTCATCCTTGTGATGGTAGTTCCTGTCGTCGCGCGGGATTTTCACAAGTCCGTTCCTGCGATTGCCTTGACCCTCACCGCGAGTCTTGCGACCCGCCCCATCGGCGCGATTCTATTTGGCGTGATGGCGGATCGCTTCGGCAGGCGTGTCCCGATGATGGCGAACGTAATTTTCTACTCGGTTATCGAGTTTCTCTCGGGACTGACACCCAGTTACGGGCTATTCCTTGCGTTGCGCCTGCTATATGGCATCGGCATGGGCGGCGAGTGGGGAGTGGGAGCGTCGCTAACAATGGAGTCGGTACCCCCCAAGTGGCGCGGCATCATATCCGGCCTTCTTCAGGAAGGTTATGCGGTGGGATATTTGTTGGCAGCGCTAGCATATTTCAGCGTCTACCCTCACTGGGGATGGCGCCCAATGTTTTTCATTGGCGGCCTGCCAGCTTTACTCTCGCTGTTCATTCGCAGCAAGGTAAAGGAAACCGAAGCCTGGCGCGACTCCCGGACCGACTGGGCTACCTATCGGAAAGCAATCGCACAGAGCTGGCCGCGCTTCCTGTATCTGGTGTTGCTGATGACCTTCATGAACTCGATGTCACACGGCACCCAGGATATGTTTCCGACGTTCCTTACTCGCCAGCGGCACTACAGCGTAGGTGTCGTCACTCTCGTGACGATCATTTCAATGACCGGAGCACTCTCGGGCGGCATTGTAGTTGGACACCTGTCTGATCGTTGGGGCCGGCGGCGAGCCCTGCTCACTGCCGTTACACTGGCCATACTACTGATCCCGCTTTGGATTCTCGCGCCCAGCCTCCCGGCGATCATAATGGGCGCGTTCGCA
>CAYRAC010000730.1:0-2549 GCA_964422045.1 uncultured Steroidobacteraceae bacterium | reverse complement strand
GTCGGGAAGGTGCTTCGTGACCAGCCGCACTGCATGAACCCCGCAGACAGGCGGGCTCGAATCTTCTTTCCGGAAGCACTGTTCTGGCATGTGCAGTCCCCTATCGCAGTGTTATTGCGGTTATTTCTTTGCAGCGCAGCCCATTCACACGGAAAACACACGCGACCCCTAGCCCCACTTCCGTCACGGATCCGCTTCGGATGAGTTGCCCCCGGCGGCTGGCGTGACTACGACCATGCGGGCCGCTAGACGGCGGCGCCGCTCATCTGCTTCAAGCTCTCCGAGACCCACGACAGCAGTTCCTGCGGATGCACAGGCTTCGAGAGCAGCGTAAACGAGTGCCCGGTGCGCTGCGTATGCGCCAGCAATAGTTCCTCTGTGGCCACGTGGCCTGAAAACAGAAGTACCTTGCAGTCGGGATAGACGCGCCTCATGGTCGTCGCGAGTTCGATGCCGCTCATGCCCGGCAGCGATACGTCGGTGATGAGCAACTCCGGCGGGGTGAGCAATGCGATCTCCATCGCTTCCTGCCCGTCGAACGCAGTCATTGTGGCATACCCGCTTCGCGACAGAATCGCGGCCACAGTTTCGGCGATCACCGACTCATCGTCCACCACAAGAACGGTGGGGCGAACGGGAGTGGTGTCGGCTGGTGGAACTTCGCTGATCGGGACGACAGGGGAACTTCGTCTGGAAATCATGATCGGATATCACCTCTAAACGGACCGTAGCAGCTTTTTCGCGATACGGGTTAAGTCTTTTAGTATGAGTATTTCTACGCATCGAAGAGGCCATCTCTACGGGTGACTGAATAAGGTTTACTTCCTCATTGCCAATTCTTCACTTAAAATAAGCATACGTTTGGCGTTGATTTTGATTACTATACGTGGATATGATTTTTAGGTTAGCTTATTGATACGACGCTTGAATGCCATCTCTCTTCGAGGAGGTCAGAGATGAAGGAAGATCTTGAAATGAAAGAAGTCGGCTTTGAGTCGATCCTCCAGGTCGATGTCCCCAAGGGGCGCGATGGCAAGCATAAGCGAATTGTCAGCCGGCTTCTGGCCGATATCGATGAGCTCAAACCGGGAAGTGCGCTGAAGATTCCCCTCGAGGCGCTGCCGGACTCCAAGGAAAACATCCGCGCCGCACTCAACCGCGCCACTCACTTGCGCGGCATTGAAGTATCCACATCGAGCGACGCCGAGCACCTCTATATATGGAAGACGGTGCCCGAAAAATAGAATTTGCCGGGACGCTCGCGACCCTGCGATGCGTCTTTGTGAAGACGTCAATGACTCGTTTCATCCGCTGACGGTCTCGAATACCTATGCGAGACTGGTGGGAGAAGCAACAGCTCTTCAATGACTCCAGACGCAGCGCTCCAATCCCTTCGCATGGACAAATGGCTCTGGGCCGCGCGCTTCTTCAAAACTCGCGCCATGGCCTCGCGCGCCTGCGATATCGGCCGCGTCGAATCGAATGGCTTCCGCGCCAAACCTGCCCGTGAAGTCCGGTTGGGCGACCGCCTGCGCATCGAAAACGACGCTGGGCGTTTTGAGATTGACGTACTGGCTCTCAGTCACATCCGCGGACCGGCATCCGTCGCGCAAACTCTCTTCCGCGAAACCGAATCCAGCCGTGAAGATCGTCTCCGCGCCGCCGCCGAGCGCAAAGCCATGCAGCAATTCGCTCCCCTGCCCGACCGTCGCCCCACCAAGCGCGATCGCCGGCGCATCATTCAATTTCGCGGCCGAGGCTAAAGTCCGTCATCGCATCAACCGCATATTCCATCGAATCGCAACCGGATCGTCTGCAACGATCTTGCTGAAGTGCCGGTGCGTCGCATTGATCACAAGATTGAACTCCGGCCCGTGCGTCACCACGCTTGGCACTCTCAGAATTGGCGTGCGCTGCGAGTCGTACCAATGATCGCCGAAAGCCTTCGATGCGGACTCATCGGCGGCATCCCAGCCGGGAAGAGACGCGGGCTCAACTGTCTCAATAGCGAGAGCGGCCGGGATGTGAATTACCACGCACTGGTGATGCTTCGGCAGCCGAGGCCCATTTCTGTGCGCCAGGACTTCGAGCATCGCCGCAGCGTAGGATTCGGATGCATAGATCACACGTTTCCCCGCCGAATTCCAGCGGCCCCCATGCAAAGCCGCCCCGGTTGGATCGAAAATCGGAAACCGCGAGTCCGCAATCCGGTAGGCATCCATCAGGCAGGAAGTCCAAACACGAGCTTGTTCAGTATCGACTCGACACGGCGAGCCCCAATCTCCGTGCGGGCCGCCTCAAGCGGCGTCTTTGTTCCCAGCTCCGCGTGTGGAGTGCTCATCCACTCACGCGCATCCTGGCGATCATCCAAAGCGAATTCCGCCGCAGCCAGGACGCGAGCCAGCCGCTCAATGCGTTCGCTTTCCGGCGCCGAGAGACGACTCGCGCGGCGCTTCCATGTTGCATGGGGTACGACTTTGAATTTGAACGCGCTTGCCGCGCGGCTGTCGCTGTAGAGCCTTGCCGAAAGCCGCACCAGCGCTTGCTTG
>CAYRAC010000729.1:0-2550 GCA_964422045.1 uncultured Steroidobacteraceae bacterium | reverse complement strand
GTGGCCAGTCGCTCATAGTTGGGACCGAAGGCTGCGCGAGCGGTGCCATCCTCGTCGTCGGAAATGTAGTTGACATACGATCCCGACGCCAAGTGCGGCTTCATCGCATCCCAGAACTCACGCGTCCAGCGCACATGGAGATCCGTCTCGGCGGGGTCAACCCATGTCGACCACGCAAAGAAATTGAACGGATGCGTTCGATGTGGAAATGCGGTGTCGCTCGGGCCGATGCGGGTTGTCGCACCGTGCCAGTGCTCGATTGCCGGCGCAAACACCAGGGAAGATGGGCGGCTCGCGGCATATTCCGCCAGCACCTCGATCGCCGGATCCGTGAGTTCGTCCATGAAGCTAGACTTCACGAACACCTGCCGCCCGGGCGGAAAAAACGGATCGAACATCGCTTGCAGTGCGACCAACGGCATGGCCATGACCGCATCGGCCACTGGCCTGCCGAAGGTGCGCAGAGGCTTCAGCACCTTCTCTCCCTCCGTGTGGCTCCCGCAGTAACAAACGCCAACACCGAAGACCGGGCCGGCCTCCGGATGAGTCAGAGCAAGTGCCATCACTGTGAGTTCGTCGGGCAAGTTTGCCGTGAAGTCTCGCAGAAAGCGCAGCACATCGCGCGTCTGTGAGATTGGGAAGAAGACCCCGCCTCCGAGAACCGGGCCGACCTCGTGCAACCGGTAGAGCAGCGATGTCACCACGCCGAGATTGCCACCGCTGCCCCGCACCCCCCAGTACAGATCAGGGTTCTGCGATGGCGTCGCGGTGACCAAGTGGCCATCAGCCAACACAACATCCAGGCTCAGCACATTGTCGAGGGCAAGACCGTGCTTGGCATGCAGATGCCCATAGCCGCCACCCAACGTCAGCCCGGAGATGCCGGTCTTGCTGACGGTTCCAAGTGGCGTTGCAAGACCGAATGCCTGCGTCTCACGGTCGAACTCGCCCAGAGTCAGGCCAGGCTCCGCACGCGCCGTGCGTTGCACCGGATCCACGCGCAGCCCCTTCATCGCCGACAGATCGATCATCAAGCCCCCCTCGCAAACCGACTTTCCGGCGACACTGTGGCCGCCACCGCGAACCGACACGCGCAGGTCATGCTCGCGAGCGAATTGCACGCACGCGACCACGTCCGCCGCGCCGGCACAGCGCGCGATAAGCGTGGGCTGCCGGTTGATCATCGCGTTGGGAATGCTACGGGCGGCATCATAACCAGGGTCTCCTGGACGAAACGATGGCCCACGCAAAGAATCTCGGAATGGGGTGACTTGCGATTCGAAGGACATGACCTACCTCTCTATCTCAAGGGGCTTTGGGCTGGCTGCATCCGGCAACGGTGACTGAATGTTGGCGTCGATGACTCGAGAATGGCGTGGTGTGCAACGGTCTTGTATTAATCGTTCACCACTAATCAGGAGCGATCATACACCCTCCGTTTAGAACCCCTCAATTGTTGCTGCGTGGAACGCCAAAGCCGCTTCTGTCGTACAAACCATCTTGAGCCAAGCATGAGGCGACGGCGAGGCCACGTCTTCGGTGTGCCAAGGAGAGTCCCGCATAGCGGCCGCTCGTGACCGTCAATAACGGGTAACGATTGTCGCTTCGCAGACCCCGGCAATCCTCAACGTGATAAATTTGACCGAAAGACAGGAAATGAGCGGAACGCGGGTCGTCCGGCCAGTACCGAAGCTGGTCAACAACCCTGAAATTTGCGAGCGTACTTCAAGGGAGTCCAAAATGAATTTCCTCAAATGGGTGGATAAGCGTCTGAGTCTATGCGTCATATCTGCGCTGCTCCTGTCGACAACTTTGGGCGCCCAAACGACGACCATTTCGGCGGAATATCTGATGACCCTCTATGCTCCACTGGACGCCGGTCAGGAAATCGATTCATCCCTGGAAATAAACAATGTTCGGCCCGGTGGCTGGGTAAAGGGTCCAAGAATTAACGGCACGCTCCTCGCGCCAGCCGGGGATTGGGCCCGCGCACTCCCATCTGGTGTATCGCGATTAGACGTTCGCGCAACCATCAAGACCGATGATGGTGCTCTGATATTCATTTCTTACAATGGTGTTTACAAGAGTTCTGAAGAAACCGAGGCGCGTGCGGCGAAGGGCGAAGTTCTGACATCCAAGGATATCTATTTTATGATCGCGCCAACCATGCAGACTTCAGCGAAGAAATATGATTGGCTAAACGCGGTTCAATGCGTCGGCAAAATGGTGAGCTACAAGAACGACTCGTACGTCAAGTACGACATCTTCATCGTACGGTGATGTCGGTGATCAAGTAATCAACACGACTATACGAGTGCGCCTCGCAACCCTTTCCGTGACGATTTCGCTGCTGGCGATGACCGCGTGTGGGAGGGCGGCTTCGCCAGTAAACCCATGGCCGTCACTTGCGAGTTCCGATCATCGACCTCCCAAACACGCAGTAGATGCCGGCGTCCACCCTGTAAGGGTAACTGCCGGACGCGCGAGTCTCACTTTCAATTGAAGCCGATTCAATCAGTGCGATTGCCGAGCGCTGCCGCGATAACGGCG
>CAYRAC010000728.1:0-2552 GCA_964422045.1 uncultured Steroidobacteraceae bacterium | reverse complement strand
GTAGAGCGATATCGCTGCCACGCCCGCGATCAGGCGCAAGGGATAGAAGTACTCGAAGCTGCCCGAGATCGCGCGGGACAGCGTTCCGGCCGCCAGAATCGCCAGCAGCGGCATCAAATACGTCGCCGTCGGATTGTGAACCGCGAGCGCGGCAGCGGCGGGCGCTGCGTCCGCCGAGGCGGCGGTGCGATTGAGCCATGCGCTGTGCCGGCTCAAGAGGACCAAGCCGCAGGCCACGGCGATGAAGGCGATCCAGCCGGCCTGGGAGTGAAACCCGTAGATCGCAACGTCGCTGTAGCCGGCATTGCCGATTAGAATCAGGGCGGCAATTCGCACCACGTTGAGGAGGAAGATTGCCGTTAAACCTGCCGGAATCAGCAGCAGCGCTCTCGGAAAAATATACTCGCGACGAAAGTACAGCAACCAGGCGACGGAAAATGCCAGCATCAAGCCGACACCCTCGAGACCGGAGCACTGCTCCGCGATCTGCACGGCGAATCGGTCGGTGCTAAGAATCAAGGCGAGCGGGTCGGACTTCAGGTTCGGGAGGATCGGCGCGAGCAGATGCTTCACCATCTCAAAGGTCAACGCGGCAGTCGGACTCCAGAGTCTTTGCGTGAGCTGCATTGCACTGGCAGCGACCACGGCTGCAAGCGCCGAATAGGGCCATATTGAGCCGAGAGCACGGGCTGCGCCGAGCCACAGCGACAGCGGTGCCATCGCCATTAAAGCTGCGAGCGCGGCGGCGGTGGCCGCGAGGCTCCACAATGCCACAATGAGGACAAAAGAGAGGTCGGTTCCCGTATCGCGGTACAGCAAATAGCTCAAGGGCGCTAATGGGGCGACCAACAGAAAATGTCCGACCATCCAACCGGGGCGCAGCGGTGCCGCCCGAATCGATGCCGCAACCATGTCGACACCGCCCCGACCGCCGCGAACATATGTAAAAAGGGCGACGGCCGCTGCGAGAGCGACCGCTGTACGAAACCCCCAATGTTGCGCGATGCGCAACATTGCTCCGAACCCCGCCGCCGCCTGCGCGCGGTCGAAGTCGACAAAGAGGTTGAGAAACATCTTTTCAGCAAAGAAAACCACGGCGATAATCGCCAGGCGCGCGGCAGCGCCCAGCCGGTATCCCGGAATGAATGCGACTGCGGGGGAGGCCTCGGTCATTTGGGGATTGTAGCGGTAGGCCGCGACCTAGGCAGCTAAACACAGCGCATTCCGCAGGAAGACGTGCTTAAATTGGTTGCTATGGGAACATCTGAACTCACCCCGACGCCTCGAATTGCGCAACGCGCGATATTCGCACTCAAGTATTTTCGAGTTAACCTGTTTTATCGCGCGTCCGCACCAGTACAGCAGGTCATGCGCGCGCGGCGCATGGCCAGTTTCGTATCGCTGATGAATCTGACAGAGAATGCAGAGATTCTCGATCTCGGCGGTCAACCAAAGATTTGGTCCAGCGTGCCTCTCAAGCTCAATATCACAATTCTAAATCTGCCGGGTATCGCCAACGAGCACTTTGCTTCGCACCACAACATCAGGTATGTCGTAGGCGATGCGTGCAATGTTGCCGCGTATGCGGATCGCAAGTTCGACATCGTATTCAGCAACAGTGTGATCGAGCATGTCGGCGACGCCGAGAGACAGGCGCAGTTCGCGCATGAGGTGCGGCGGCTCGGGCGCGGCTACTGGGTCCAAACCCCAAGCAAGTATTTTCCGATCGAGGCCCATACCGGAATGCCGTTTTGGTGGTTTTATTCGGAGCGGCTGCGGCAATATCTCGTCAGCCGATGGCGACTCAAGCTGCCGGCGTGGACCGAGATGATCGAGGCCACCCGTGTCCTGAAGAAGGAGCAATTACGGAAGTTGTTTCCTCAGGCATCCATCAAGACCGAGCGTCTCTTGGGGATATCGAAATCCTATATTGCCTACCGCGTCAATCTTTAGTGACGGCGGTTTACAGAGTTTGCCCGGGATTCGTCGAGATGACTGCCGGTGGGGCGCCGCCGGACATCTCAAGACCGCTGGCGGGAGCGGTTCCGCAACGCCGCACGCACAGATCGATTCGCCACAGCAGCAGGAAAATCATCGGACCGCGTACCAGGTAGCGTTTTGCGAGGCGTCGCGGGTTTTGCACGAGCCGGTATAGCCATTCCAAGCCCGCTTGCTGCATCCACTCGGGTGCGCGCTTCTCTAGGCCTGTCAAGAAATCCACGGACGCGCCGATGCAGAGCGCCAAGCCGCGCGCAATGCCGCGGTCCTTGAGCTTCTTGGCGATGATCTCCTGCTGCGGCGAGCCGATCGCCAAAAAGCAAAAGCGAAACGGGCCGACCGCTTCAATCTGCCGTAGACAGGTCTCGACCGCTACCGGATCGCGAATGAATTTCATGGGTGGATCTATGTGATGCAGCGCTCGCAGGCCGAATCGCTCCCGCAGGTATTGCGCCTGCGCCGCGGTGCCTCCAACCAGCACCACCGCATCGAACGGTTTGATGACCCGGCCGAGGAGCGCGGCTGTAAGATCGCTTCCCAAGCAGACGCGCAGA
>CAYRAC010000727.1:0-2570 GCA_964422045.1 uncultured Steroidobacteraceae bacterium | reverse complement strand
AGAATCGTCTGGCCTTCGCGAGCGCTCACTTCCTGGCCATCGATGATGAGAGTTTTGACGTCGACAGCAGGACTCATGCCACCACCTCCGCAGCCGCTTCCATGTTGCAGACGCCGGCCGCACAGCGCTTGTGCACAATGTGATCGATATACTCGTTGCGGAAATACTTGAGCGTGCTCAGCACAGGATTGGGCGCCGTCTGCCCCAGTCCGCACAGGCTTGTCTCCTTCACGGTGAAGCAGAGATCCTCGAGCAATTCCAGATCGTCCATGGTTCCCGTGCCCTTGCAGATGCGCGTCAGCAGCGTGTGCATCTGCGCCGTGCCTGCGCGGCAGGGAATGCACTTGCCGCAGGACTCCGTCATGCAGAACTCGATGAAAAAGCGCGCCACGTTGACCATGCACGACGTATCGTCCATCACGATCATGCCGCCCGAGCCCATGATCGACCCGATCTTCACGAGCGCATCGTAGCTCACGCCGATGTCCAGCATGTGCGCGGGAATGCAACCGCCTGACGGGCCGCCTGTTTGCACCGCCTTGAGGGTGTGGCCGTCGGGGACGCCGCCGCCGATGCCCTCGATAATCTGCCGCAGGCTGATGCCCATGGGAACTTCGACCAGTCCCGTATTCGCGATCTTTCCCGTGAGCGCAAAGACCTTGGTGCCCTTGCTGCGCTCCGAACCGATGCTCGCAAACCACTTGCCGCCTTTGCGGACGATGGGCGCGATGTTGGCAAAGGTCTCGACGTTATTAATCAGCGTCGGCTTGCCCCATAGGCCGCTGGCGGCAGGATAGGGAGGCCGCGGCTTCGGCGTGCCGCGCTTGCCTTCGATGGAGGCGATCAACGCCGTCTCTTCGCCGCAAACGAATGCGCCCGCTCCGAGACGAATCTCCACATCGAAATTGAACGAGGTGTTGCAAATGCTGTTGCCCAGCAACCCGTGCCGGCGGGCCTCGCGCAGCGCCGCCGTCAGCCGCGACACTGCCAGCGGATACTCCGCGCGCACATAGATGAAGCCTTTGCTCGCGCCCACGGCATAGGCGGCGATCGCCATGCCCTCAATCACGCGCTGCGGATCGCTTTCGAGAACGCTGCGATCCATGAATGCGCCCGGGTCGCCTTCATCGCCGTTGCAGATCACATATTTGATATCGCCGGCCGCCTTGGCCACCGTGCTCCACTTCAGCCCGGTTGGATATCCGCCGCCGCCGCGCCCTCGCAATCCGCTTTCTGTAATCTGCTGGATCACGTCCTTGGGCGTCATCTCTGTCAGCGCCTTCATCAGGGCCTTGTAGCCGTCGTGCGCAATATAGTCGTCAATCTTTTCCGGATCGATATGGCCGGAGTTCTCGAGCACAATGTGTACCTGCTCGTCGAAATGTTCGCGCAGATTGCATTGCAACTCAGCGACCGGCTCGCCGCCCAGGCTCGCGGCGATTTTCTCCGCATCCGCGGCACGCGCGTGCTGGTAGAGAATTTCTTCGGGATCGACCAGCACCAACGGGCCGGCGGCGCACAGGCCCATGCAGCCGGTTCGGCGTACCAGGGCATTTTTCCCTTGCGCGCCGACAGCGGCCGTGAGTGCATCCTTCAACTTATCGGAGTGCTGGCTCAGGCAACCTGTGCCCATGCACACATTGATCTCGTGGTCGTGCTTCGCGTTGGCAAGGCGGACCGATTCGGCAATTTGTTCAAGCTCTTCGATTGTCATTCGGCTCGCCACCTTTCGAGTTGTGCAATCAGCTGCTCGCCGGTCATCTGGCCCTGCAATTCGCCATCGGTCAGCACCACTGGCGCGCGACCGCAGGCGCCTACGCAGCGCGCGGTGGTCAGGCTGATCAGCCCGTCCCTGGTCGTTTCGCCTTCGGCAACGCAGAGATGTTTTTCCGCCGAAGCCAGCAGCTTGTCCGTGCCCTTGATGTAACAGGCCGTTCCGGTGCAGATGGTCATGGTGTGCTTGCCCGGCGGCTTCAGCGTGAAGTAGTGATAAAACGTGGCCACGCCGTACGCCTGGCTCAGCGGCACGCGTAGCGAGAGCGCCACAAAGCGGATGGCGTCGTCATCAAGAAAGCCGAACGACGACTGCACAGTGTGCAGCGTCTCGATCAGCGCATGACGGGCAAAGCCGTTCTTGCGCATGGTGCCGTTCACGATCTTCCATCGTTTGTCTTCGCTTGGCAGAGGTGGGGGCGAGATGACTGGCACGTTTCCTCCCTGGCTGTTGCAGCCCGAGAGCTGCAATCTATGCGCAACGGCAGTTAGCGCGGTCCGCATAGCGCCTACCATTGTTGTACGAGCCGAGGGGTTGCGCCATCCGTGACCGCAGTCACGACGCTGTGGGTCTATCCCATTTGTTGACATGGATTTCGAGATTCCCGAATGCGGCGGCCCCGCCACGTCCATCTCGGCAACGAACCGTGTCGCGGCGCACAAAATCCACACAAAGCGTCGTAAAGCGCGTGCGCGATATCACTTATAAGGTTACGGCGCACCGAAATGCGAACACCGCAATGCCAGTGGTCGGGTGGTTGCAGCCCCCGGCTACGAGCAACCGGCTGCCTATTTGC
>CAYRAC010000726.1:0-2574 GCA_964422045.1 uncultured Steroidobacteraceae bacterium | reverse complement strand
CCGATGGGCTGGAACAGTTGGAACGCGTTCCACACGCAGATCGACGAAGAAAAGCTGATGGGTGCGGCGAAGGCCATCGTCGCGACCGGCCTTCGTGACTTGGGCTATCGATACATCAACATTGATGATGGCTGGTGGCAGAAGCGGCGCCAACCGGACGGCCGCATGATGGTGCGCACCAGCATTTTTCCGAGCGCCAAAGTATCCGGGCCGGAGCAGACCAGTTTTCGCCCTCTGCTTGACCAATTGCACGCGATGCATTTGAAGGCGGGCATTTACACTGACATCGGCCGCAATTCTTGTTCGCAGGGCTATCCGGAGCCCGATTCTCTTTTGCCCACGGGGAGCGTCGCTGAGCGCGAGGTCGGCAGCTTCGATCACGTCGATCAGGACATGTCGCTCTATTTCAAAGAGTGGGGCTTCGACTACATCAAGGTGGATGGATGCGGCTTGAATGCGTTCGCCGATGACACACCGGCCGTGAAGCGCGGCCAGTTCCGCGCCTTTCCCCGGTACGTCGTGTCTGATGCCGTCAACCAAACTCGGGTCGCCGAGATCCGCGACCTGTACGGGCGAGTGCGCGATTCATTGGTGCGCATCCGACCGAGCGGCGACTTCGTCTTTTCAATCTGCAATTGGGGAACGGCCAATGTGCGCGCGTGGGGCCGGGACTTCGGGAATCTGTGGCGCACCAGCGATGACATCGAACCGCGGTGGACGCGAATGCTCTACAACTTCGATTCTGTCTCGACCCGCGAGCTTTATTCCGGACCCGGGCACTGGAATGACCCGGATATGCTGTTCGTGGGGCACGGCGACTTCGATGCCCATCACTTGACCGAAGCAAGGACTCATTTCGCGCTGTGGGCAATCGAGAATGCGCCGCTCATCATCGGCTACGACCTGCGGGACGCCCCGAAATCGTTGTTGGATATCTGGGGTGCGGCGGAGGTGGTCGCGGTCAATCAGGACCCGGCAGCTAATCAGGGGATTTTGGCCTACACGAGCGACGACTTGCAGATCATCGTGAAGCAGCTGTCCACGCGCGATGAAAAGGCAGTCGTCATTTTCAATCGCGGCACAGAATCGACAAATGCCACCCTTGCCGCCACGCAGCTGAAATTTTTGCCGACTGAACTCGTGCGCGTACGCGATCTCTGGAACAGGCGCGACCTGCCTGCGTTCACCAAGCAAATGTCGTTCACGCTCGCGCCCCGCGAGTCCGTCATGCTCAGAGTCAAAGGCCGGCCCGAGCTCAACGACGGAATTTATCTCTCCGAGATGCCTGCGCGGATCTACGTCGCTGCCGATGGCATCCGGGCGCTGCAAGCGGATCCGCAGATTCACCGCCCGGTGCCGCTCGAAGGCGCTACCGGCGGTACCGGTCCGCGGCCGGCCTTGGCCGGGTGGGGTGCACCGCGAGCCGACTCGACGCCGTATAACAACGAACTCAGAATTCGCGGCATCGTGTATGCGACGGGAATCGGCGCACTCGCCAATTCCCGGCTGCAGGTCAAGGCCGACGAGCAGTTCAAGCGCTTCTCGGCGCAAGTGGGTATCGATAACAGCACCTTGGAGCGTTCCACCAAGGTTCGATTCGAGGTGTACGGAGACGGCCGACTGCTGGTGCAATCTCCTGAGTTGGGATTTGCCGACACGGCGTTTTCAATGAGCACGGGCGTTGCCGATGTAAGGACGATCGAACTCGTCGCGCGCGAGATCGGTCCCGGCCGCGCTGCGACGCTCGTGGATTGGGGTGTGGCCGCGCTCACGCGCTAGTCGACGGGTTCGGCTTCATCACGTCAAAGGCAATGACCAGCCGCTCGCCGTCGTCGAATGGCAGTGTCTCGTGCCACATGGTGGACGGAAAGAGCACGAGCCGGCCCGGCTTGGGTTCGAACTGCACATAGGGGGGCAGATCGACCCCGAGTGTTCGGGGCGGGCTGCCGAGACTGATCCAGCCGGCAGGCGGCGCCCCCAATTGTGAGGGCGCCGGCGAGGAAACATAGAGCGCCGAGCTGATCCACCCCTTCGGATGCGTGTGACTCACGTGGAAGCCCCCGGGCTGCAACCGCACGGACCAACTACCGGAGAATCGGATGCGTCCTCGTTCGATGCCCAGAAGAGGATGACCCGGCACGTACGCGGGAAGTGCGTTCACATACTCGCGAATCGCGCGGCAAACCTTTGAACGCGCGGCCTGGATCTCAGGTTCCGCCCGAAAAAAAAGCTGACGATCCGTATCGGTCTGCGTGCCGCCGCGCACCGACTGCTCAACGTAGGGTGCCGGGGCGCTGTCGATCCGGCGCAGCGTCGCCGCAAGCCCATCGAGTTCAGCGGCCGAATAATCCAGGTCGAACGAACGGATGTAGGGAGGTGCGCCGTCCAACCATGCGGCGCGCGCATCGCCACGCACGCGCCAGATCGCTGAGAGGTACGGCCAGATCATGGGTGCCGACGGCCGTTTCATTAACTCGAGCGCAAGGCTCTCGGCTTTTTCCAGCTGCGCCGTGCGCAGGCAGTGACGCAGATGAGCAATATCCAGAACATCGTCCCGAATGCCGGCCGTTCGTG
>CAYRAC010000725.1:392-2575 GCA_964422045.1 uncultured Steroidobacteraceae bacterium | reverse complement strand
GTAGGGTTGCGACCCACCCATTGGGTGAGAAGACTCAGCGGCCGGCCGATGATCTCATCCCGAGGCAGGCCCAATTGGTCTGCCACGGCTTTGTTGCAGTACACGACGCATTCCGGGTCGGTGAGCGCCGAGATCAGGAAAAATATGGGAGTCGAGTCGAGCGCGTGATTACGCAGCTGCAATTGACGCCGCAATTCGGCATTTTGCGCACGCAGTGCCGCCGCGTCGGCTTCGAGCTGCGAGATCTTATCGACAGGTGTATCCATGTTCGGCTCTATCGGCTGGAATGAACCAGTCTTTAGCCGGCGGGTGCGTCAGGGCGACCGCGGATTGGCAGGGCAACGGACGGTTGCGTCCGCACGAATCATCGCTATATAATATAGCGATCATGGGCACTCGCAATCGTTATGGCGATTTTTTTCGCGGCCGGGAGGCGAAGAATGACGATTGATCCTCTTAGGGATTTCCCTGGATATGCGCTGCGTCGAGCCTCGATCGCCGTCATGGTGGAATTGGCGCGGCGCATCTCGGGCCTCGGCCTGCGGCCGACGGAAGCAACGGTTCTTGTGGTCATCGAGGCCAACCCGGGAATCACACAGAGCGAGGTCGGCCAGCTTTTGGATATTGCGCGGGCCAATATGGCGCCGCTCACCGCGCGCCTCTTCGAGCGCGACCTGATCGAACGTGAACGGGTCGACGGCCGATCTCAGGGCCTCAGCCTTTCGGCGACCGGGCGCCAACTCACGAGGAAAGTGCTGCAGGCCATGTCGGAGAACGAAGCCGCCCTGCTCGCCAAGATACCGCGGGCTCACCACGAAATTTTCGTCAACGCGCTGCACGCCTTGTGGGACTCGCAGAAGATCGATGGCGGCGCATTTCGCCAATTCAGGCTGCAAAAACCCGCCAAGCGATCCACGCCAAAAGCGCGCTCGGCGCGGGACCAATAGATTGCTATGATATATAGCAATCGATTATAGTGTTCTGACAATACACGGGGGTTCTCATGGAATTCGAACGCATCAGTCCGATCACAAACGAAACCGCGAGCCGTGCCCAGGCGATGACGCCGGCGGAAGCATGCGGCGTAGCTGATCGCGCGGCCGCGGGCTTTGCCGGATGGTCGGCACTGGGGCCGAACGCGCGCCGTTCGCTGCTCATGAACGCGGCTGCGGCGCTGGAGAAGCGCAAAGACGATTTCGTCGCCGCCATGATGGGCGAGACCGGCTCGACTGCCGGTTGGGCGATGTTCAATTTGATGCTCGCCGTCGGCATGGTGCGCGAAGCAGCGGCACTCACGACTCAGATCGGCGGCGAGGTCATCCCCTCCGACAAACCGGGTTGCCTGGCCTTGGCTCTGCGCGAGCCTGTCGGCGTCATTCTCGGCATCGCGCCTTGGAACGCGCCGATCATTCTCGGCGTGCGCGCGATCGCGGTTCCGCTTGCCTGCGGTAATTCCGTGATCCTCAAAGCCTCGGAGCTGTGTCCGCACACGCATACGCTGATCATCGAGGCTTTTGCCGGCGCCGGATTCCCCGATGGAGCGGTGAACATCGTCACCAATGCACCGCAAGATGCCGCCGCCGTGGTCGGCGCGCTGATCGACCACAAGGCTGTGAAGCGCATCAATTTCACCGGCTCCACCGCGGTCGGCAAGATCATTGCGAAGCGCGCCGCCGAACACCTGAAGCCTTGCCTTTTGGAGCTTGGCGGCAAGGCGCCGTTGATTGTCTTGGACGACGCCGATCTCGACGAAGCCGTGAAAGCGGCGGCTTTCGGGGCCTTCATGAATCAGGGCCAGATCTGCATGTCAACCGAGCGGATCATTGTGGTCGAATCGGTTGCCGCGGAATTCGTCAAGCGCTTTGCCGCGAAGGCGAAATCCATGGCGGTCGGCGATCCACGCCAAGGCAAGACGCCGTTGGGCGCCGTGGTCGATCGCAAGACGGTCAGCCATGTCAATGCCCTGATCGACGATGCGAAATCCAAGGGGGCGACGCTTGCCGCAGGCGGAACCGCCGACAGTGTACTCATGGCGGCAACCGTCATCGACGGTGTCACCAGCGCCATGAATATCTATCGCGACGAAAGCTTCGGTCCGGTGGTCGGAATTATTCGCGCCAAAGACGAAGCGGATGCCATTCGGCTGGCCAACGACAGCGAATACGGATTATCGGCAGCCGTCT
>CAYRAC010000725.1:0-382 GCA_964422045.1 uncultured Steroidobacteraceae bacterium | reverse complement strand
GCGCGGCCTGCGCGTCGCCCGCCAGATCCGTTCCGGCATCTGCCACATCAATGGCCCCACCGTGCACGATGAACCGCAGATGCCTTTTGGCGGGGTGGGCGCGTCCGGATACGGCCGCTTCGGCGGCAAGGCCGGTATCGACCAATTTACTGAACTGCGCTGGATAACCATCGAAACCCAAGCGGGCCATTTCCCCATTTAAACTTGTAAAGGACTTGCGATGAACACCGCCAACACGACCGAAGCTGCAGCGCCGGAACGCGCCGAGGCAGACACCGTTGCCTTCACCGTCATCGATCAGATTGCCTGGGTGAAGTTCAACCGCCCGGAAAAACGCAATTGCATGAGTCCGAAGCTCAATCGGCAGATGCTGCGCGTGCTC
>CAYRAC010000724.1:0-2576 GCA_964422045.1 uncultured Steroidobacteraceae bacterium | reverse complement strand
CGAAACGGCGGAGACCATCCTGTCGGTCGGCCACTCGAACTACGACCTCGTGACCATGAATGCCTCGCCGGAATTGGCGCGTGAAATCCCAAGGGGCTTCTGGAAGAAGCTCGATGCAGCGAGTTTGCCGAACGCGCGCAACGCCGATCCGCAAATCATGAAGCTGTTGAGCAGCGTCGATCCGGGCAATCAATACGCGGTTCCTTGGATGTGGGGAACGACCGGCCTCATGTACAACAGCGACAAAATCAAAGCCATCATGCCGAACGCGCCGCTCGACAGCCTGGACATGGTACTGAAGCCCGAGATTGCCGCGAAGTTCGCTGCTTGTGGAATCAGCATGCTGGATTCCTGGGGCGATATCCTACCGATGGTGTCGCGTTACCTCGGTCAGCCCAAGCTCTCGGCCGACAAGCCGCAGCTCGACGCCGTGATGGCGAAGCTGCAGCAAGTACAGCGCCATATACGGCGCATCAACACTTCGGGTTACTACCAACAACTGGCGGAAGGCGACTTATGTCTCGCCATTGGCTACTCCGGCGATGCCATGATTGCGCGCCGCATGGTGAACGAATCTCACGGAAGCGTGAAAATCGAATACTCATTCGCCCGTGAAATGGTGCCTTTCTACATCGACAACTTGTCGATTCCGGCCGATTCGCCGAATCCCGCCGCGGCACTCGCGTTCATCAATTTCGTCATGCAGCCGGAGATATCCGCGTCGGTCACCCGTTTTATCGGCTTCGCCACCGCAAATGCCGCGGCGCTTCCCTTTCTGGAACCCGCGATACGCAACAATACGCTGATCTACCCGCCCGCTGCGGTTCGCAGTCGCTTCGAGCTGCAGCACGTCTACACACCGGAGGAAACGCGCGCTTTTACGCGAGCGTGGTTGAGGTTCAAATCGGGGCTTTGACTGTCCTGCGCCAGGCTCGGATAGTCGGTGTAGCCCTCCGCACCACCCGCATAGAACTCCGGCACCCGCGGTTCATTGAGCGGCGACCCCAATGCAAAGCGCCGCGGCAGATCGGGGTTGGCGATGAACAGCTTGCCGAATGCGACCGCATCGGCTTCACCGGATTCGACCGCGTGCTCGGCGGATTCGAAAGTGAATTTCTCGTTCGCGATATACACGCCGCCGAACGCCGCTTTCAACCTTGGGCCGAGGCGGTCGGGCCCCAGGTATTCGCGCGCGCAAATGAAAGCGATCTTGCGCTCGCCGAGCCGGCGCGCGACATATTCGAACGTCCCCGCTAAGTCGCTATCGCCCATTGAATGTGCATCACCCCGCGGCGCCAGATGCACCCCGACACGCCCGGCGCCCCACACCGAAATGGCCGCATCGGTTGCTTCGAGCAACAGCCGCGCTCGGTTCCCGATCGAGCCGCCGTAATCGTCGCTGCGCAAATTGCTGCTGTCCTGCAAAAATTGATCGAGCAAGTAGCCGTTGGCGCCGTGTAATTCGACGCCGTCGAATCCGGCTAGTTGAGCGTTCTGTGCGCCGCGCCGAAATGCTTCGACAATGCCGGGAATCTCCTCGATGCCGAGCGCGCGCGGCGTGACGAAAGCTGTCGGTGGCCGTATCAGACTGACGTTGCCCTTGGCGGCGACGGCGCTCGGCGCCACGGGGAGCGCACCATCCAGGAAGCTCGGATGTGAAACCCGGCCGACGTGCCAGAGTTGCAAAAATATCCGGCCGCCCGCCGCGTGCACCGCACGCGTTGTAAGCTTCCAGCCCTCGATCTGCTCATGCGACCAGATGCCCGGTGTCGCGGCGTAACCGATCCCCATGGCCGAGACCACGGTCGCTTCCGACAAGATTAGACCCGCGGACGCGCGCTGCGAATAATACTCCGCCATCAATCGATTCGGGATTCGACTGGCGCCGGCACGGCTGCGCGTCAGCGGCGACATGATGATGCGGTTGGGGAGTTCCAGGTCGCCGGCTTTAATGGGATCAAATAGCGTACTCATAAATCCTTCCGTTCGATGCGCGAGCGCAGCGCTCCCGCTTAGTTCAATAATATTGAACTATAGGAGTATCAGGAATGCAAGCTTTGCGTTATTCTTACAGGTATGGCGCGCCCCCTGACACATCCGCACATCGACGACGTGACGGTTGCCGGCATTTTGCACGCGCTGTCCGATCCCGTGCGCCTGGGGATCGTAAGCAGGCTGTTGCAGGCTCCTGCGGGCATGAATTGCATCGAGATGACTCAGAGACTTGACGTGGCGATGCCGAAATCGACTTGCTCGCAGCACTACCGCATATTGCGCGAGGCGGGCCTGATCGTCAGCGAGCGGCGCGGCGTCGATCTATCGAGCCGGGTGCGGGCGGCAGAATTGGACCGGCGTTTTCCGGGACTGCTGGCCTCGATCCTCAAGTCCCACAAGAAGGAGCTGGCGCGCGCGGCGCGCGCGCGGCCTGTTGCCTTATAAAACACGGCACGGCCAATCTTAAGCTTTGTCTACGAGCCAACCGCTGAGGCGAGATCGTGTCCGAACTTCCCGATTTATCGCGCCGCAAATTCGTACTCAGCACCACAGCGACTGTGGCTGTTTCGGCGGCGGGAGCC
>CAYRAC010000723.1:0-2579 GCA_964422045.1 uncultured Steroidobacteraceae bacterium | reverse complement strand
CGTTGCTGAATCGCGGGCTTCAACACCTTGACGGCAAAGATCTCGCCCTTGACCTCGACATCCGTCGCTCGATACACGACGCCCATGCCGCCTTCGCCCACCTTGTACTCGAGCAAGTAGCGGTTGCCCAGCAAGCTGCCGACGGTGGTCTCCGCTCCCGCCGCCTGGGGGTCGGGTTCGACCCAGTCAGAATTCGTATGCGGCGGTAAGGCGTCGAGGTCCAACGGCAGCGCGCTGACATTCAACGGCAACGCATCGGTGTCCAAGTGCCCCGCCTGCGCGGTCAGCGGCGGCGCGTTGGTGAAGCCTCGAATTAGAGTCTTGTCGTCGTTGCGAGCCGGTGCCGCATTGACCCGCTCGTCGGCGGTTGGATTTGTCATAGCAATCGGATCATACGCTGCCCGGCGCAAGAGGTGGTTGGAAGCCCTTCGGGGCGTTAAATCATGGATTCTGGTCGGATGAAAGTACAGCGGTAAATTCGCCGCGGGCGTGCGATGAGGAATTCGCTCGGCCTAATCTCAGCCGCCCGGCAGCCACGAATTGCCGGACATAAATCATTGATTTATAGGTGCTAGCAGCACACTGCGACTTCCAACGTCAACTAATAAGTCAAATATTGAACCTGGGTCAGTCGTGGTCGCGTGCGCGACGCGTGCAGCGACGCTGGTTGCGATGAGCAGACGCATATACGACGATACCCGCACAGAACAAGACGGAGATGGAGGGATGGCGGAAGGCCTGATCGGTGGGATTCTGGGGGAAGAGGACGAGAAACCGGAAGCCGAGGCCGCGGAGGCCGTGCCCGGCGCCGAGGCCTTCGCGGCGGCAATTGTAGCCATTGCCTCTCGGCAGGATCCGCAGGTTGCGCGGGAAACCTCGATATTTTTGGGCAAACAGTCGCGACTGCTCGACATTCAGGCGAAGCATCTTGAAGAGGAGCACGCGCTGCGCTTGGGGCATTTGCGCGGCCAGAAATACGAGGGCACTCTGCGCCGCGCCGGCATCCGTATTCGCATCGCCTTCCAACTGTTCACCGCGATCGTCGCCGCTTTGTTCGCCGCGGGATTGGTCTTGCTGGTGCGCGACGCGATCACCTCGCGCAGCGTGGTAATCGACCCCGTCGACGTCGCGCCGAACATCGCAGCCCACGTCCCCAGCGACAAGATCATAGCGGCCGGCCTGCTCGACGTCCTCGCCCAGATCCAAGCCGCGACTCGCACGAGCGCCGAGCGCCGTTCGTTGTCGAACGCCTGGACGAGCGAGATCGAGATCGAGGTGCCCGAGACGGGAGTGTCGATCGGGCAACTGGAGCGGATACTGAAGACGCGATTCGGGCATGACACCCACATCGATGGTGATCTGGTACAGACCGAAAAGGGGGAACTGGCGCTCACCGTGCGCGGTACGGGGATACTGCCCAAGACCTTCAGCGACGCTGGCAGCAACCTTGAAAAGCTCACCACCGAAGCGGGCGAATATATCTACAGTCAGAGTCAGCCCGGGCTATGGATGAATTACCTCGTAAACAACGGTCGCAATGATGAAGCTATTCGCTTTGCGGGGGCCAACTACAACGCGGTGAATGCCAGTGAGCGGCCCTTTGTCCTCAACTACTGGGCGAACGCCATCTCCGCGAGTGGCGGTCCCGCGGCGACCGCCGAGGCGCTGCCGTTATGGCGGGAAACCGTGCGCCTCAAACCCGATTTCTGGACCGGATACAACAACGTCCTCTTGGCCTTGGTGGAGTTGGGGCGCGAGGAGGAGACCATTGCGGTCGTCGAACAGATCATGAAGATTGCCGGCGGACGACCGGGAAGGGCGCCGGAGATTACGTATCAGAATTACGACCAGTTGGTTTTCGATATGCCCGCCATGTATGCGAGCAACCTCGCCGATTTGGAGAGCCACCCCGGCATCGGCACGTCAACCGCGTACTCGGGCGCCTTAAATCTGTCGATCGCGCTGATTGAAGTTCAGATGCACGACCTGGCCGCCGCGCAGATTCGATTAAAAACAATCCGGGTAGATGAGAAAGTATTGCCCGACGTCGCGTCGGCCGCCTTAACGCGCGCGTCGCTCGCCGAGGAACGCGGTGATCTCACGACCGCCAGCGCGGAGTGGGATGTCTTCAGGACGGCCGCAGTTGACCCGGGCTACCTCGCGGCGAATGGCGTGTACATTTGCTATTCGGCGGTGACCTATCAAAAGACGGGGCAGCCGCAGAAGGCGGACGCGGCCCTAAGCAAGCTCGAGCCGCTGACGCTCGTCGATTGTGACCGCTTCCGCGGCGATGTGCTCGACCTGCGCGGCGATTGGGTGGGGGCACAGGCGTGGTACGCAAAGGCGGCACAACTCGCTCCGAGCCTGCCGGCGGGCTATTTCTCGTGGGGCGTCGCCCTTGCGAAACACGGGGATCTCGCCGGGGCGGTCGCCAAGCTTCAGCTCGCTCACCAAAAAGGACCGCATTGGGCGGACCCTCTGAAAGCCTGGGGCGACGTGCTGCTCAAACAAGGAAAGGCGCAGGACGCGCTTGCGAAATACGACGAGGCGCTCAAGTTCGCGCCGAACTGGAGTGAACT
>CAYRAC010000722.1:0-2591 GCA_964422045.1 uncultured Steroidobacteraceae bacterium | reverse complement strand
TCGCGAATGTCATCGGCGATCTGATAAGCCTCGCCGATTCGCTCCCCGAGCAGGTGCCAGGCTTGCGCCTGGCAGCCCGCCGCGCACGCTCCTGCGGCGGTCGCCGCGGCGAACAACGCGCCGGTCTTCGCGCGCTGATAATGGGCCAGCGAGATTTGCGGTTCGCATTCCCAAGCTTGTCCGGCAATGATGCCGTTCGGTGCGCCGATGGCGCGCGCGAGAATGCCGATCAAGGGAGCGAGACGCGCCGGAGCGGCTTGTGCGCTTCTCGCAAGCGCCTCGAATGCGAGGACGATCAGCGCATCGCCGGTCAGTACCGCAATCCTCTCGCCGAAGGCCTTGTGCACCGATGCGCGGCCGCGCCTGATTGCCGCATCATCGAAGCAGGGCAAGTCGTCGTGCACCAACGAGGCGCAATGCATGAGTTCAACCGCGGCGGCCATGCTCGCCGCAACCTCCGGTTTGTCATCGCCGCAGGCACGCGCCACCGCGAGGCATAATCGTGGACGAATGCGCGCACCGCCGGGGAAAACAGCGTAGCGCATCGCCGCGTTCAGCGAGGGGGGACAACCCGACCCTTTTGCCAATCCGAATGCCTGACCCAAAGAGCGCTCGATTCGCGTCATGGCGTCCACGGTTGTTCTCCGGCGACTGTAAATATCAATTGTCATACCAAACTGTCATGTAATATAGACATTGATGAAACCCTGGTCAACGACAATCGGCGGGTAAGGAATGCGCAGCCCACGCATCGCGGTAATCGGCGCGGGCGTCGCCGGGTTGGTGGCCGCGGCCGACCTTGCCCGGATTGGATTCGAGGTCCTGCTGTTCGAGCGGGCGGGGACGCCCGGCGGAAAAATGCGCCGCGTCAGCATCGACGGCCGTTCCATGGATGCGGGACCCACGGTATTTACCCTGCGCCGCCTTTTCGACGAGCTCTTCGACGACGCCGGCGACAGCTTCGAACGGCGTGTAAATCTGACGTCGGCCAGCGTCTTGGCACGACACGCGTGGAGTTCGCAGGAGCGTTTGGATCTGTTCACCGATATCGAACAATCGGCGCAGGCGATCGGTGAGTTCGCCGGGAGGCGCGACGCGCAAGGCTTCCGCCGATTTGCCGCGCAGGCGCGGCGCATTTATGAAACCTTGGACGACCCCTTCATGCGCGCCTCGCGTCCCACGCCCTTGGCGCTCATGCGCCGAATCGGCTTGGCACGCACCGGGGATCTGTTGAATATCCAACCCTTCATCAGCTTGTGGCGTTCGTTGAGCCGTTACTTTCGAGATCCGCGGCTGCGACAACTGTTCGCTCGATATGCGACGTACTGCGGTTCCTCGCCGTTCGCTTCGCCGGCGACCCTGATGTTGGTGGCGCACGTCGAACAAGCCGGTGTTTGGTATATCGGCGGAGGGATGCATGAGCTTGCCGTGCAGCTCGCCGCCCTGGCGGCCCGCCAGGGTGCAACGCTGCGCTATGCATGCGAGATCGCACGAATTCAGCTGCACCGTGGCCGCGTCGATGCCGTGCACACTGTGCACGGCGAACGCATCCCGGTCGACGCCGTGGTTTGCAATGCGGACAACAATGCGCTCGCCGGCGGTTTATTCGGCGCCGAAGTCTGCGGCGGCGTGCGCGCGACACCGGCCGCCGCGCGTTCGCTGTCGGCGCTCACTTGGAATCTGCTGGCGCGCACCGAAGGATTCGAACTCGCGCATCACTCGGTATTCTTCGGCGCCGACTACCGGGCGGAATTCGCCGACATTTTCCATCGGCACCGCTTGCCGTCGAAGCCCACCGTTTACATTTGCGCGCAGGATCGTCAGGACGACGCGGCGCGCGCGCCGCAAAGCCGCGAACGGTTGCTGTGTCTGGTGAATGCGCCGCCGATCGGAGACAGCCACTTGTTCGACACCGCGGAGATTGACGCATGCAAAGCCCGAGTCTCGGAAACGCTGGCGAATTGCGGCCTGAAGCTGCACTTCCAAGGAGACGGGGTGACGACCACTCCCGCGGATTTCAACCGCATGTTTCCGGGGACCGGCGGTGCGCTGTACGGCCCTGCCTCCCACGGATGGATGGCATCGTTCAAACGCGCCGGTTCTCGCAGTGCGATTCCGGGGCTGTATCTGGCGGGCGGCAGCAGCCACCCGGGTCCTGGAGTGCCGATGGCTGCGACATCGGGGCGCCTGGCGGCTGCCTGCGTGAGGGCGGACTTCGCTTCGACCAGAGGATCGCGGCGGGCGGCTACATCTGGTGGTATGTCGATGCGCTGAGCGACGATGGCCAGCACGGTCTGAGCCTGATTGCCTTCGTCGGCAGCGTGTTTTCTCCCTATTACGCCTGGGCTCGGCGCCGCGGCGGCACGGATCCTGCCAATCATTGCGCCTTCAATGTGGCGCTGTATGGGAAGCGCGCGAACCGCTGGACCATGACCGAGCGCGGCGCGGCGCAGTTACGGCGCGAAACCTCGCGGTTGTCGATCGGTCCAAGCGAGATGCGATGGAGTGGAGATGCCTTGGAGATCAGCGTAAATGAAGTGTGCGCGCCGCTGCCGCGGCGCGTGCGCGGCACGATCCGCTTGTTCCCAATC
>CAYRAC010000721.1:0-2605 GCA_964422045.1 uncultured Steroidobacteraceae bacterium | reverse complement strand
ATCTTGTATTCACTGTGGGATCTGCGCGGACGCGTGCCACTACTACATTGCGACCGAAGACCCACAGTACACGCCGATTTGGAAGGTCGAACCATTCAAACAGGCGTACAAGCGTGAAACGAGCGCCCTCGCGCCGCTCTATCGCCTGTTCGGCTTTAAGCGCGAAGTTACCGCCGATCAACTCGCGCAGTGGCAGCATCTGCTGTTCGATAGCTGCAATATGTGCGGCCGTTGCAGCCTCATCTGTCCGATGGGCATCGATGTCGCGGCTCTCATCGAGCAATCGCGCCATGCCATGTTCGAGGCCGGTCTCGCTCCCAAGGAACTCTATGAGAAGGCTGCGCACCAACAGCTGACGGGCCAGCCCGAGAGCAGCATCGAACCCTACCGCGAGCAGCTGCTCGCCATCGGCAAGCGTTTCGGCGTCGACATTCCGCTCGACAAACCCCAGGCAGACCTGATGCTGTGCGTGCCGCGCACCGACATCGAGCAGTATCCGAGCGCTGTCGCTGCACTCGCGCGCGTAATGAGCAACCTTCGCATGTCTTGTACATTTCGCAGCGCTGGCCTGGTCGCGGAGAATTACGGTTATTTTGCCGGCGCTAAACACTGGCAACGCGATATCAGTCTGCGTTTGATCGAGCAGGCCATCGCGTGCGGCGCGAAAATCCTGTTGTTACCCGAATGCGGACATGCCTACACCGCACTTCGCTGGGAGGCCGCTGACCTGTATGGCAAGGCGCTACCGTTCAAGGTACTAAGTGTCACCGAATTCCTGGCCGACGAACTCAAGGCGGGGCGACTGAAACTTGCCAGAGCCAGCGGCTCGAAAGTCACCTTTCACGATCCGTGCCAACTGGTTCGCAAAGGCGGCGTCAACGATGCGCCACGGGAATTACTCAAGGCCATGAGCGTGGAGTTGGCGGAGATGGAGAACCATGGCGGGTTTAGTTTTTGCTGTGGCGGCGGCGGCGGTGTCATTGACATCCAACAGGCGGCGCCGCTGCGCTATCGGACCATGGAGGTAAAGATGCGGGAAATCGACGCTACCGGCGCACCGACGCTGCTCACCAGCTGCTCGGACTGTCGGCGGACATTCGACGATGCGCAGGTTCATTTCGACTGGGACAAGAAGCCCAACAGCCTGCTTGAGTTGGTGGCAAGCAATCTGCTAGAGGCGGGCACGAGTTCGTGAGTGCACAAACCATCGTTGTTGATCCGGTCACGCGCATCGAAGGACACTTGCGCATTGAAGCGGAATTCGACGGTTCAGTCATCACGCGCGCCTCGAGCTCCGGCACCATGGTGCGCGGAATCGAAATTATCCTGAAAGGTCGCGATCCGCGCGACGCCTGGGCGTTCGCGCAGCGCATTTGCGGGGTATGTACGCTGGTGCACGGTATTGCCTCGGTGCGGGCGGTCGAAGATGCGTTGCACTACGAAATCCCTGCCAATGCCCAGCTCATCCGAAATCTGATGGTCGTGACGCAGTTCGTTCACGACCATGTCATGCATTTTTATCACTTGCACGCGCTCGATTGGGTGGACGTGTTGTCAGCGCTCAAAGCGGACCCCAAAGCCACATCCAGCTTGGCGCAATCGGTGTCGAACTACGCTCGATCCTCGCCGGGTTACTTTTCCGACGTTCAGTCCCGCATCAAGAAATTGGTCGAATCCGGTCAGCTCGGCATCTTCGCCAACGCCTATTGGGGTCATCCCGGTTACGCGTTGCCGGCGGAGGCCAATCTACTGGCGGTAGCGCACTATCTTGATGCGCTCGAGTGGCAGCGGGAGATTATCAAACTGCAGACGATCTTCGGCGGCAAGAATCCGCATCCGAACGTACTGGTCGGCGGCACTCCGGCCGCCATCAGTGTTCATACCGGCGCAGGCACCAGCTCGACTGCAGTCAATGCCGTGGGACTGCAAAAAGTCGCATCGATCATCGCGCAGATTCGGCTCTTCGTCGATCAGGTGTACGTCCCTGACACGCTGACGATCGCCTCCTTTTACAAGGACTGGTTCAAGAAGGGCTACGGCGAAGGCGTCGGCAATTTCATGACGTACGGTGAGTTCCCGACAGTGGGAACGCAAAATCCGAGCGCGTTTCTCGTGCCGCGAGGCGCAATCATCGATCGGGACCTCTCGCACATCGAGGAAGTGGATCTAAAAGCCGACGCTGACATCCAAGAGTTCGTCGCTCACTCGTGGTATGAGTACGAGGGCGGCAAGGACGTCGGATTGCATCCGTTCAAGGGTGAAACGAAATTGAGCTACACGGGTCCGCAGCCGCCGTATGCCAATTTGGATACTCAGGCGAGCTATTCCTGGGTAAAATCACCTCGCTGGAAAGGCCATGCGATGGAGGCCGGGCCCCTGGCGCGCGTGTTGATGCTGTATGCCGGCCAGCATGCACCGACGGTGGACCTTGTGCAGCAAACGCTCAAGCAGCTGGACTTACCGGTCGACGCGTTATTCTCAACCATGGGTCGTACGGCCGCCCGTGCCCTGGAGGCAAAACTCTTGAGTGATGCCATGCCACAATGGTTCGACAGCTTGATGAGCAACATCAAAGCCGGCGATGTGCGTACCTTCAACGAAAATC
>CAYRAC010000720.1:0-2605 GCA_964422045.1 uncultured Steroidobacteraceae bacterium | reverse complement strand
CACTTCGATTGCCGTCTACAACGATTTTACGACCTTCGTGGCCAAGGCGCCCGCCGCCTTGGTCGCTGCAACCCCGGCCCTGCGCTTCGTGGCTACCGGCCTGTATAACCGCGGCAGCAATACCTTTACCGCCACCAGCATCGACGTCGTGAACTAAACTAGCTCCCCACCATGGGGAAACTCATTTCACGGCTTGGAATTACCTGGGCGTTGGCAGCGGTGTGCCTGTGGCACAGCGCCGCTGCGAGGGCCGCGGAACCCACGACTCGTCCGCGGATTTGCCTGGTGCTGTCCGGCGGCGGCGCGCGCGGCATGGCGCACATCGGCGTACTCAAGATACTCGAAGATCTGAAGATCCCGATCGACTGCATCGCCGGCACCAGCATGGGTGCGGTCGTCGGCGGGTTGTACGCGAGCGGCATGACGGCGGCGCAAATCGACGTCACCATGCGCTCGCTCGATTGGCAGGAAGCGTTTCGCGACGCGCCGCCGCGCCGCGATCTGGCATTCAGGCGCAAGCAAGATGACCGCAACTTCCTGGTGGAACTGCCGCTCGGCCTCAAACACGGCAAAGTCTTGCTGCCGAAGGGATTCATACAAGGCCAGAAGCTGCAAGAAACGCTGCGGCAACTGACGCTGCCGTTCAGCAACAGCACTGATTTCGACCTGCTGCCTACCCCATTTCGCGCCGTCGCCACCGACCTGGAGACCGGCAACGCCGTGCTGATGGACAAAGGCGATCTTTCGATCGCCATGCGCGCCAGCATGTCCGCGCCCGGTGTGTTCGCGCCGGTGGAACTGAACGGCCGCCTGTTGGTCGACGGCGGACTGGCGGAGAACCTACCCATCAACGTGGCACGCGCGATGCACGCGGACATTCTGATCGTGTCCGATGTGAGTTTTCCGCTGCAGCCTCGCGCCGACTTGGATTCTGCGCTGTCGATCTCCAACCAGATGCTGGCGATCCTGGTGCGCAAGGACTCGGACCGGCAGCGGGCAAGCTTGGGCCCGCAGGACATTTTAATCGAACCTGAATTGGGCGCCGCGACCGCAACCGATTTTGCGTCTCCGGGAGCGGTCATCACACACGGCGAAGACGCGGCGCGGGAAGCCATCCCCAGGTTGTCCGCGTACGCTGTCGGCGATGCCGCGTACGGCGAATACCTGGCGCGGCGCGCAGCGCGCCAACCGGGCCTGCCGCCCATCCAGTTCGTGCGCGTCGATGAGCAATCGAAACGCTATGAAAAGACCATCCTGGCGGAAATGCAGCCGTTGGTCGGCAAACCCTTGGATCTCGATGAGGTCGGCAAACGCATCACGGAGTTGTACGGCCTCGGGAATTTCGAGACTCTGGACTACACCCTGGTCGACCAATCGTTAAGTGGGGGCCCGCCGGGCACAGCCGCCGCGAATGGCGATGAGGAGTCCGGGCTCGAGGTGCGGGCGCGGCGCAAATCCTGGGGCCCCAACTATCTTCGTTTCGGTCTCAATTTACAGGACGACTTCCAAGGCAATAGCCGCTACAACGCGGCGGCGCGCTTCGTGCTGTCTGAAATCAACGAGCTCGGCGCGGAATTCCTCACCGACCTGCAAATTGGCAGCGACCCCAAGGTGGTGAGCGAGTTCTATCAGCCGCTCGACGCGACACGCACCTGGTTCGTGGCGCCGAGCGCGCGGATCGAAGCGCGCGATCTACCGATCTACAGCAACAATCTTGAAGTGGCGGATTTTCGCGACCGCGAGGCCGAGGCCGACCTCGATTTCGGCCGCAACCTCGGCAACTGGGGCGAAATCCGCGCCGGGTTTCATCGCACCAACGGCGAGACGCACGCGCGCCTCGGCGATCCGGATCTGGTGGAGCAGCAGTACAATTTGGGCGAGTATTTCTTCAAGTTCAGCTACGACCGCCTGGACAATGTGCATTTCCCGCGCGAAGGCCAGACCTTCAGCCTGCAATGGGACGCCAATCGCACCAACTTGGGCGCGGACATCGCGTCCGATCGCGTCACGGCCGACTGGTTGATGGCGCGCTCCAGGGGACGCAACACGATTTTGTTGTGGACCTCGGCAGGCACCACCCTTGACGGCAATTTCAAGCCGATCGACCTGCCCGAATTCTATTCCTTGGGCGGCTTTTTCAATCTGTCGGGGCTCGCGCCGGGCTCGTTGATCGGCCCCAACTATGCAATTGCGCGAGCGATCTATTTTCGAAAAATCGGCCGCGGCGGCGAGGGATTTTTCGAGTTTCCCGCGTATATCGGCATGTCCTTGGAACTCGGCAATACCTGGGAACATCGCGGCGATATCGGCTATGGATCGGCGCGCAAGGACGCATCGCTATTTCTGGCGTTCGACACCTTTCTCGGACCCGTGTATATCGGCAGCGGCTACGATCAAAGTGGGACGGCGGCGTTTTACTTGTTCCTGGGCCGCACGTTCTAAAATCAGAAATTGCGGCTTTCGGAGAGTTTCTCCACTTTTTCGAACACCAACGCGGGCTGGTCGCCGATTCGCGAGTACTCGTGCTTGCGTGACATGTCCTCGAGGACCCGATCGCGTTCCGCCGCGGTGAAGAACCAATGGGTTTTCTGCCAGTCGGTGCCGA
>CAYRAC010000719.1:0-2610 GCA_964422045.1 uncultured Steroidobacteraceae bacterium | reverse complement strand
TGGCAGTGCTGTGCGATATCGTGATCGCCTCGCCGAATGCAGCCTTTCAGGACGCACCGCATTTCCCCAACGGCATCGTCCCTGGCGATGGGGTCCATATCGTTTGGCCACTGGTGCTGGGACCGAATCGGGGGCGCTATTTTCTGCTCACCGGCCAGGAGCTCGAGGCGCGTAAAGCGCTGGAGTATGGCGTGGTCAGCGAGGTGTTGCCGGCAGATAAGCTGTTGGGTCGGGCCAGGGAGCTCGCCAGCTATATCGCCGCCATGCCGGTTCTGACCCGCCGCTATACGCGCCTCGCACTGACGCAGCGCCTCAAGCGATTGATGCAGGAAGGTCTGGGCTACGGGTTGTCACTCGAGGCGCTTGCGGCGATCGATCAACTGCCCGTGTCGGGCCGCATGAAAGACGTGCGCTGAAGCTGCATCCGGGAACCACAGCGAGACGCTAGGAATGAAGCAATGAAAGTCAAAATCGACGGCGAACTTTGCACCGGCCACGGCAGATGTTCTGTGGTTGCTCCGCAGTTCTATCGACTCGACGATAACGGCTACAACGCTGACCGAGGCAAGACTCTGGACGTTGCGCCCGAACTCGAAACTGCCGCTCGGTTCGGCGCAAAAAAATGCCCGGAACGCGCCATCCGCATCATAGAAGACTGAAGCGCGCGGATGTAAGAGGACAATGGATAGCGAAACCAAACGATTGGTACAAATCGCGGTGGCGTGGTGCGGCCCCGTGTTCGTCATCGGGTTCATTATTTTTTGGGCGGTGCTCGGGCACAACGTGCCGCCGCCGAACATGATGGGCATGACCTCGGCGCAGCTCATTGCGGAGTATTACGGCAAATACCAGAACGAAATTGCGGTCGGAATGATTGGCTCCGCCACGATGGGCATGTTCTACACGCCGTGGTCGCTGCTCCTCGCCACCATGCTGCGTGACGAAGACGGCTCGTTGGGCGTACTAGCCCTGATCGAGGCTGCGGGCGGGATTTTGACCGGATGGTTGCTGGCTTTCTGCCCTGCGATCTGGGCTTCCTGCGCGTTGCTGGCGACAAGCGTAAGTCCCGATCTGATCAAGGCGATGCATGTGATGACCTGGATTATCTTTGATTGCACCTACATGATCACGACCATCCAGCTGCTCGCCCTGGGCGCATACATCGTGTTGAACAAGAAACAAGCCACCTTTCCGGCCTGGACGGGTTGGTGCGCAATCGCCATCGGCATCACGTTCGTGCCGCTGGTGCTGATGCCCTTTGTCACGGAAGGCCCCTTCGCGGTGAACGGCATGTGGAATTTCTTCTTTATTTTCACCATATGGTTGTTTGCATTCCAAATTCCGATCGGCTACTTCATGCTCAAAGAAGTGATGGGTCACAAACGACTATCCCGACAAGTGCTGTCCCACGCGAATTGATCTGGCCTGCGATTAGGCGCATGAGCGCCATTCAGTCAGCCCGACCGCCAGGCACCGACGGACTGTGGACCTTCGTCTTCATCGACATGGTCATTTTCCTGATGATGTTCTTCTCGTTCATGAGCGAGCGCCTACGGCACGTAGGTCTTTACGCTGCGTCTCAAGTGCGTCTCAACGAGATCTTCGGACTTGCGAACACGCTGATCTTGCTGACCAGTTCTTGGATGGTCGTCGCCGCGATTCGGGCTGCCAGGTGCAAGCAGGCCGCCGGGGTTCGTTGGTTTCTAGGGTGGGCGTGGCTGCTGGGTCTGGCGTTTTGCGTAGACAAAATTGCCGAGTACTATCTGAAATTGCACGCGGGCATATCTCCCGCAACAAACTCGTTTTTTTCGTTCTATTTTTTTATCACAGGCGTACATTTTCTGCATGTCATTGCCGGATTGTTCTTTATCGGCTACTGCCGAAGCAACGCGCGGCTGCGCAACGGCGCGGAGGGCTACGTGATCGGGCTGGAGAATGTTGGCCTGTTTTGGCACTTCGTGGATGTTCTCTGGATATTCATCTTCCCGTTGCTGTACATGGTTGGTCGCGGCTCATGAAAAGGCAGTGGAACGTACCCATGGTGGTGTGGTGCGCACTGTGCGGACTGACGCTGTTGTCGGTGGCTCTGGTCGAGGAAGGATGGCAGCGCAATGTCGCCTCAATTCTCATCGTGTTGATTGCCGCCGTGAAATCGCGGCTTGTCATCCTGCACTACATGGAGGTCAGCCGCGCCTCGAGGCATTGGCGCTTCCTGTATGAGACGTGGAATTTTGCCGTGAGCGCGACGATCGTCATCGGCTACGCGATGAGTATCGCGTGGCACTCGTAGTTTTCTTGAGGGGAGTCAATGTCGGGGGCCACAGGACTTTCCGGCCATCCAAGCTGGCCGAGGCACTGAAGTACCTGGGTGCCGTCAATATCGGCGCGGCGGGCACGCTGGTCATTCGGCGGCCGATGACCCAGGCTCAAGCACGCGCCGCGGTGGCGCGCAAACTTCCATTCGTCGCCGAGATCGTGGTTTGCCAGGGCCGCGACATTGTAAGTCTCGTTTCGAAGAATCCTTTTGCGGGACAGTCGGTGCGAGGCGGTGTGGTGCGCTTCGTCAGCGTGCTGTCCCGGCGCCCTCGGTTGACGCCAATTACACCTATG
>CAYRAC010000718.1:0-2614 GCA_964422045.1 uncultured Steroidobacteraceae bacterium | reverse complement strand
GGCTGCACGGCTCCTCGATCGAGGCGGACGCTCCCTATGTCGCGGAGATGGTGCGCAACGAAATGCAGGCCAAGTACGGCGACGCCGTCTATACCGCCGGCTACAAGGTGTTCACCACGATCGACTCGCGTCTGCAGGCGGCGGCCACCATGGCGCTGCGCACCGGCCTGTTGGAATACGACCGCCACCATGGTTTTCGCGGCGCGAGCGCCAAAATCGATCCGTCCAAGCTCGGTTCATCGAAGGAACTCGACGGCGAACTGGAGGAATTCCCGGTGATTGGCGGCTTGCGCCCGGCCGTCGTGGAGAAGGTCGAGGCAAAGAGCGCGAAGATCTACGTCAAGGACCTGGGGGAGGTGACCCTGCCCTGGGAAAAGCTCTCCTGGGCGAGACGCGAGCTTCCCGACGAGAAAACCGACCATTGGCCCACCCAGGCCTCCGAGATCCTGGCGCGGGGCGATGTGATCTATACCGTGGGGCGCACCGCCGAATCGCTGCTGTTCGTTCAGGTTCCCGAGGCGCAGAGTGCGCTGGTCTCGGTGGATCCTCGCGACGGCGCCGTGGTCGCCTTGGTGGGCGGGTTCGATTATTTCCAGAGCAAATACAACCGCGTGACCCAGGCGCGGCGCCAGCCAGGATCGGGGTTCAAGCCTTTCGTTTATGCCGCCGCATTCGACAAGGGGTATACCCCGGCGAGCGTGATCTTGGACGCGCCCATCGTCATCGACGAAGCCGGCACCGAGCAGGCCTGGCGCCCGAAAGAGGATGAGAACAAATTCTACGGTCCAATCCGGCTGCGCGAAGCATTGACGTACTCGCGGAATCTCGTGTCGGTGCGGCTGATGCGCGCCATCGGCGGCGATTACGTGCGCAATTACGTCACCCGCTTCGGTTTCGATAAATCGCAGCTGCCGAATGATCTGACCCTCGCGCTCGGAACCGCGGAATTGAGTCCGTTGCAGCTGGCGATCGGCTATTCAACGTTCGCCAATGGCGGCTACAAGGTCAGCGCGTACAGCGTCGACCGGATCGAAGACGCCGGCGGCAAAGTGCTGCAGCAGGCGACACCCGCCGTGGCCTGTTTCGAATGTAATCGGGTCAACGATCCCGCGGCACCCCACGCCGCAGCGAGCGCAGGCGCCGCTCGGCTCCAACTCGACGAGGCGCCTCACGACGGTAAGACATTGATTTCAGATAAGAATTTGGCACCGCAGATCATCCGGCCGCAAGTCGCCTATCTGCTCGCCGACATGATGAAGGATGTGATTCGGCGCGGCACCGGGGTTCGAGCGCGCACCTTGAATCGCGACGACATCGCCGGCAAAACCGGCACGACCAACGATGCGCACGATGCCTGGTTCAACGGTTTCAACGGCGATCTCGTGACCACCGTCTGGATCGGCTTCGATCAGGATCGCTCGCTCGGCGAGGGCGAGCAGGGAGGCCGTACGGCGGTACCGGCCTGGACCTACTACATGCACGAGGCGCTCGCCGGCGTGCCTCGCCACGGGGTGCCGGTGCCCGACGGCATCGTCACGGTACGTATCTCGCCGGAGACGGGTCTGTTGGCGAGCGCGGACAACCCGAACGGCATCCTCGAGAAATTCATCGAGGGAAACCTCCCCAAATCGGAGAGCTACGAGGGGCCCAACAACGCGAACCCGATGAATGACGGCGATAAGCCGCTATTCTAGGAACATGGCTAAGAAGTTTTCGCAGCGTGCCGAGGATTTGCGCCGCGCTCTCGCCCAGGAAGCCGCGCGCCTCATGGCCGAACACGGCATCGAGGACTTCCTACAGGCGAAGCGCAAGGCAGCCGATCGCCTGGGGGTCAACGATGTCGCCGTATTGCCGAAGAATATCGAAATCGTAGCGGCGCTGCGCGAACACCAGCGCTTGTTCGGGCGCGAGTCCCACGACCATACCTTGAAGGAACAGCGCCGCATCGCCTTGCACACCATGCGCATGCTGGACGAGTTCCAGCCGCGGTTGGTGGGCTCGGTACTCACCGGCACCGCCACCAATTACAGCGACATCAACCTGCATTTATTTGCGGATGCTTCCGAGTCGGTGGCGATTCGACTGCTCGAAATAGGCGTGCCGCACGAGTTTTACGAGCGCCGCGTCAAGATGGACGCGGAGCGCAGCGTCAACTATCCGGCGCTGCGATTCAAGGCCAACGGCCGCACGGTCGATGCGACGGTGTTCCCGATCGACGGCATCCGTCAGTCGCCCTACTCCCCGGTCGACGGCCGGCCCATGAAGCGCGCCGATGCACGCGAGGTGTCGGAACTGGTGGGACCGGTCTGAATCCGATCGCCACCTGCGCGTCAGTTGGATGCCTTGTCTTGCCACACCGCCATCATGTTCGGCGAGCCCTGCGCGCGCACACCGTTGTCGGTCAGGATGTCGTCGGTGGCGGCGAGCATGGCGGCGCGTGAAAACACCAGCGCTTCGTTGCCCTTCTGATCGAACTCAATGGTGACGAAGGGATCCTTGAGGTCGCGCAGCAACGCGACGAGGTGCTTGAGGCTGCGCACGTGGGTGCCGTTGATGGAGCGCACCACCGAGCCCGCGGGATTCGAGTAGCCGTTGGCGAGCTTGTGCGGGAAGA
>CAYRAC010000717.1:0-2620 GCA_964422045.1 uncultured Steroidobacteraceae bacterium | reverse complement strand
CGTTAAGCCACATCGCGTTCTGGGGACATGACGCGCTGTTTTGCGGAGATACGTTGTTCAGCGCCGGTTGCGGCCGGATGTTCGAAGGTACGCCCACGCAGATGAATGCTTCACTGACCAAATTACGCAACCTGCCGCCGCACACTCGAATGTACTGCGGCCACGAGTATACGGCGGCCAACTTGCGCTTCGCGCTCGCCGTCGACCCGGCGAATGGCGCGGCGCTCGACTACCAGCGGCGGGTTGTCAGCCTGCGAGCCCAAGATCAGCCCACGCTGCCGTCGACCATGGAGTTGGAAACTCGCGTGAACCCTTTTTTGCGTTGCGATGACCCCAAGGTCGTCGCTGCCGCCGCGGCTCACGCCGGAACCGCTCCTCAAGGCGGAGCCGAGGTGTTCGGTGTGTTGCGCGCCTGGAAGGATCAGTTTCGCTAGCCGTTGTATGACCCACGCCCTCGCCACCCGCCTTTGTTCCGTTGCCGGCGCGATGCTGCTGCTCGCCGCCTGTGCGCATCAGCAGGCCAAGACGCCGCCGCACGAACCCATCGTGGTACCGCCCGCAACGACGACCGCCGATGCGCCCATCTCGCCGCCCGACGCCGCCGATTCCGCCGGCTCGACGCCCTCGCTCACGATGCCGCGCGAATGGCAGCATCACAATGGCGAGGACTACGACGATTTATTCGATCGCATGCGAGCCGGCTTTGCCCTCGACGAGGTGCAGGAACCCGCGATCGACGTCCAACTCGCCTGGTTCGAGCACAACCCGGAGTATCTCGAGAGGGTATTCCAGCGCGGCCAGCGCTACCTCTATCACGTCGTCACCGAAGTCGAGACGCGCGGCATGCCCTTGGAATTCGCGCTGCTACCGGTGGTGGAAAGCGCCTATGAGCCGTTCGCCTATTCGGGGAGCCGTGCCGCCGGCTTATGGCAGTTCATTCCGGGCACGGGCGTACGTTTCGGCCTGAAGCAGGATTGGTGGTACGACGGCCGGCGCGATGTCATCGAGTCGACGCGCGCGGCGCTCGATTATCTGCAAGCCTTGCACGATCAATTCGACGGCGACTGGCTGCTCGCGATCGCCGCTTACAACGTCGGCGAGAACACGGTGCAGCGGGAGTTGGATTACAACCGCGCTCACGGCAAGCCGACGGACTTCTGGCACCTGAAACTGCCCGCCGAGACTCGTGCGTATGTGCCGAAGCTGCTCGCGATGAAACGACTGATGGCGGAGCCCGAGCGCTATGGCCTCGAATTCGCGGTTATTCCGAACGAGCCGTACTTCGCAGTGATCGACACCAGCTCGCAAATCGATCTTAAGATCGCGGCGCAATTGGCGGGCACCGCCTACGATGAGCTGGTAGCCCTGAACCCGGGCTATAACCGCTGGGCCACCGACCCCGACGGTCCGCATCGGATGTTGGTGCCGATCGAGAACGCCGATAGCTTCGAGGCAGCGCTCACCACGCTGTCGCCCGACGATCGCGTGCGCTACACCATTCACGAGGTGGCGAAGCGCGAGACCCTGGCGACGATCGCCAAGCAGTACGGGACGTCGTTGGCGGTGATCTCGAAGATCAACGATATCAAGGGCGGTAAGGTCAGCGTCGGCGACTCGCTGAAAATCCCGGAGATCAGCGGCGAATTGCCGGATAAAGTGCTGTTGGCTGCCGCGCGCGTCGACCGTCCGCAATCCGACCTCGGACGCCGGCAACGTCAAATCGTCTACCGCGTTCGCTCAGGCGAGACTTTGAGCAGCATTGCCCGACAGCATGGCATTCCGGTGAGCACGCTCGCCCGCCTCAACAATATCGGCACTTCCGACTCGCTGGTGAAGGGCCAGCGGCTCGTCATTCGGGCGAGTTCGCGGCGCTATCGCGAAGAGGGTGTGCAATCCGGCCGCCGGGTTCTGTACACCGTGCGCAGCGGCGACACGATCATGAGCATTTCACGACAGTTTCAGGTCTCGGTGCCGCACCTCAAGACTTGGAACGGGTTGAACCGGCATCACCAAATCCGAGCCGGACAAAGGCTGGTGATGTATGTTGATACGAACCGGCAACAAGGATAAGAAATTATGGGTTTTTTGAGCGGCAAGCGCGCGCTGATCGTCGGTCTTGCCACCGATCGCTCCATCGCCTGGGGCATTGCGCGAGCCATGCACGCCCAAGGGGCCGAACTCGCATTTGCGCACATCGATCGGATGAAGGAGCGCGTCGTACCGCTCGCCCTTAAGTTGGGCTCGGACCTGACTTTTGTGATGGATGTTGCCTCCGACGAACAGATCTCCCAGGGCTTCGAGCACCTAAGATCGCGCTGGGATGGATTCGACGCACTGGTGCATGCGGTGGCTTTTGCCCCGCGCGAGGCGCTCACCGGCAACTTTATCGACGCCACCGACCGCGAAGGTTTTCGCGTGGCCCACGATATTTCGAGCTACAGCCTCACCGCCCTGGCGCGGGCCTCGGTGCCGTTCATGCGTGGGCGCCAAGGCTCAATGCTGTCTTTGAGCTACTTGGGCGCCCTGCGCTCCATCCCAGGCTATAACGTCATGGGGTTGGCCAAGGCCAGCCTCGAGGCCCATGTGCGTTTTCTCGCCGCCGACTTGGGTGCGCAGGGCA
>CAYRAC010000716.1:0-2629 GCA_964422045.1 uncultured Steroidobacteraceae bacterium | reverse complement strand
CCCGGCGATGCGGCCCTGCTCGACGCTGCGTGCGACGATGTACAGAACGGCCGGACCCGGGATCAGTAGCAGCAGGATGGCCGCCAAAGAAAAAACGCCGATCGATGTCGCGTTTGGAATGACGATGTCCAAGCAGCGAAACTCCCGTCAGTTTGGATGTCGTCCTACCCTAGCCGATGGAAGGGAAACCTGCCAACAGACACCCCAACCGTCAACGCTTGCTCGATCGCTGTAGGGTGAGATCGCCGGCAATCTCGAAGATCGCGTTTTTCAGCCATTGCTGCGCCGGGTCGAACTGGGCGTTCGGATGCGTGAGGTAGCACAGTTCGAACGGCGTGAAATCGCCGGGCAACGCAACCACGCGCAGAGCGAAGCCCTTGGCAATGAATTCGGCGACCTGCAGCGGCAGGACCATCATGAGATTGGTGGATTGGAGCACACCGACGGCCGAGATGTAGCTCATGCAGCGCTGGACGATCTTCGGCACGACTTGCTGGCGCAGCAGCCAGTCATCGACACGCGAGCGGTGGGAAACGACCGCGTAGGGAATAACGTGACTGAAGCTCGCGTACTGCTTGAGCGTGACCGACTTTCCGGAGAAGGGGTGACCGCGCCGGATCAGCCCCACGTAGCGGTCGACGCAAAGCACCTCCAGGTCGAGACCTTGCGGTTCGGGCTGCTCCAGACGAACGGTGATGATGGCATCGACGGTTCCTCGCGCCACCTCGGCGACCGGAAGCTCATCGAGCGACATCTCGATCCTGAATCGGATGTTCGGCGCGACCGAGCGCATTCGATCGAGGAGCCGGGGCAGCAGCAGTGTTTCGAAATACTCGGGTGCGTAGAGCACGAATTCGCGCGTGCTGGTGCGCGGATGGAAGGGTTCCGCGCGCCTGAGCGACTTGCGCACTTGCGCGAGTCCATCGCGGACGCCGGCGTGCAATTCTTCCGCCCGGCCGGTCGCGAGCATGCCATTGCCGTGCTTGACGAGTAGGGGATCGGCCAGCGCCAGCCGCAATCGGCTGAGCATATGGCTGACGGCCGACTGGCTGACGTGCAGTTGTTCCGCCGCTTGCGTGACGCTTCGCGTGAGCATCAGCGCATCGAAGGCAACCAAGAGGTTGATATCGAAAGAGCGCAGCGGATCGGACATCGGCAGGCCTCGGAAGTCATGAAGCGCGTTCATAGTACTCATTCAGCAGATTCACTTCCATCATGTAAGGTTCTGCGGCAGTGTCGATCCCGTGAACACATCGCCCAAAGCCCGCGGATTTCAAATGCCCGCCGAGTGGCATCCCCACCGGCGCTGCTGGATGGCGTGGCCGTCGAATGTTGAGGCGTATGGCGGCCGCATCGAAGCGGCCAAGGTGGCGTGGGCCAATGTTGCCCGCGCCATTTCCTTATTCGAACCCGTAGTCATGCTCGCCAACGACGCCGATCTGGTGGCGGCCCGCACGCTCTGCGGACCGGCCATCGAGGTGCGGCGCATCCCGATCGACGATGGCTGGTTCCGCGATAACGGCCCGACCTTTGTGCTCGACGGCTTGGGGTCGCTCCTTGGCATCGACTGGGATTTCAACGGCTGGGGAGGGCGCTCTCCCTACACCCGCGATCGGCTGGCCGCAGCCGCGATTCTCGATCAGGAAGGGATCGAGCGGGTCGTAGCGCCGCTCGTGCTCGAAGGCGGTTCGATCCACGTCGATGGGGAGGGCACGGTGATCGTGACCGAGCAGTGCCTGCTCAACCGCAATCGCAATCCGCATCTCGGCCGGTCGGCCATCGAAGGTCATCTGCGCGATTTCTTGGGCGTCGAGACCGTGATCTGGCTCAAGGGCGGCCTGCAGGACGACATGACGGACGGCCATGTCGACCAGCTCGCTGCATTCGTGAGCCCGGGCGTGGTCATCGCGCTCGCAAGCGAGGATCGCTCCGACGTCAATTACGCGGCGCTCACCGAGAATCTCGAGATTCTCAAGTCGGCGCGGGACGCCAAGGGCCGACCGCTCGAGGTTATCGAGATTGCGCAGCCGCCGGCCTTGTACAACGAGCGCACCGGCACCCGCGTCAGCCTCTCGCACATCAATTTTTACATGGCCAACGGCGGCATCGTCCTGCCCTCGTTCGGCTTTCCCGATCACGACCAGAGTGTGCTCGCGATCTTTCGCGAGGTGTTTTCTGACCGCAAAGTCATCCCCGTCGCCTCGCTCGAGATCGCCTACGGCGGCGGCAACATTCACTGCATCACGCAGCAAGAACCGGCTGCCGCCTCACTGTCCTCGCGGAAACCCTCATGAGAACACCGGCAAGAACCCGCAACCTCACGGTCGGCCGCGCCGCGTATCAGGGGCTTCGATCATGACCCGCGTCGCGCGGCTCGCGTGGGTCATCGCCGCGGTGGCGATGGGTGCCGGGAATGCACCGGCACAAATGGCGGCCGCGCCCACGGAGAGCGCTCTCGAGGAGATCGTGGTGACCGCAACGCGCCGCGAGGAACGGCTGCAGGATGTCGCCGTGAGCGCCACCGCTTTCACCCAACAAACACTCGACGCGGAGGGGTTGCGCAGCATCGATGATCTGTCCCGCCTCACGCCGGGGGTGACGTTTCAGCGTGACGGCACGGGCACTTCCG
>CAYRAC010000715.1:0-2632 GCA_964422045.1 uncultured Steroidobacteraceae bacterium | reverse complement strand
GTCGTTCGGCGCCCTGTACAAGCTTGACCCGGATCTGTCGGTGTTCGCGCGTGCGTCGCACGGAACTCGCTTCAACGCAGACCGCACGACCAATGCGGGCTATTTCAATCCGAATGGCTCGCTCAACGCCGCCGGTCAGGCCAACGCGGCGTTCCCGGTGGACCAATATGAGCTGGGTCTGAAAGATCGCGGCGACCTGTTCAGCGGTCACTACACCGTGGAACTGACGAGTTTCTATTCGACCTACAAAATTTCCTCTCAGGAAATTTCTATTACCAATTGCTTGGCCATTCTTGGCATCAATGAGGAAACCTGCATCATCTCGGGGAAATATCAGGATGCGGGCATCGAATTGTTTTCGACCTACCGGGTCAACGGGTTTAACATCCTGTTCAGCGGCACCTATGACGACTCGAAGGTGCAGGCTCACCAGGGCGCTTCGTATCTGAGGTCGCCCAACATTCCGAACTTCACTTACACGGGACTGTTCAGCTACGACATCATTAGCCGAGCTGAAGTTGGCATCAGCTTGGACGGCCAATCGACCATTACCGGCGGCGATGGCAACACTTATCCGAGCTCGCTCATTGTCGGTGCGTTCGCCAAGTTCGAGCCGGTCAAAAACCTGCAACTCGGGCTCAACGTGTACAATCTGACCAACAGTTTCACGGCCCCAAGTGCGTCGACTTTCGTCACCGGGAGCACTACGCTGGTCAATTCCAGCCCTGCGCAGGGTGTTGCTGTGAAGGTTTCGGCAAGGCTCAAGTTCTAGCCCAGGTCGCGAGCTCACCCGTGTGTCTTGCCGCGCGCGCGGGCCCGATTGGCAGGGTGGGTGCAGTTACTTATCATGCTGCATCCGCCCTGGGCCACACGCTTCGTCACTTCGGCGAAGGCCGGAGTTCAGTCCTGGCGAGGACAGACGCTTATGACTGCGATCAATTCCCAGCAATCAGAACGTAAGATCCGCTCCATTCTGATTGTTGGCGGTGGTTCGGCGGGGTGGATGACGGCAGCGACCTTGAGTCAAACGCTGACCAAGGGCTGCGCGATCACGCTGATCGAATCTGAGGAGATCGGCATCGTCGGGGTCGGTGAGGCGACAATTCCCACCATCAAGCTGTTTAACCAGACGCTTGGGCTGGACGAGAATGACTTCGTCCAGGCGACACAGGGCTCGTTCAAACTTGGCATTCAGTTTGTCGGCTGGGCAAAACCGGGGAACGTCTATTTCCACCCATTTGGCAGCTATGGCCGCCCGTTCGACACGGTTTCGGTGCATCAGCATTGGCTGGCGGCGCGTGCCGCCAGCGTTATCAGCTTGGATGATCTGTCCATGGCGTGGGCGGCGGCTAAACTGGGCAAATTCGCGCGGCCCGTGGCAGACCCGCGTAGCGTGCTGTCGACCCATGACTACGCCTATCATTTCGATGCCGGGCTGTATGCGGCTTTTTTGCGCAAGTATTCGCAGGCGCGTGGCGTGGCGCGCCATGAAGGCAAGGTCGCCTCGGTGCAGCAGCACGGTGAGAGCGGTTTCATCGAAAGCGTGACGATGGAAGACGGCCGCGTCTGCGCTGCTGATCTGTTCATCGACTGCTCCGGCTTTCGTGGGTTGCTGATCGAGGGTACCTTGAAGACCGGTTATGATGACTGGAGCCACTGGCTGCCATGCAACCGCGCGATGGCAGTGCCATGCGCCTCGACAGCGGATTTCATGCCCTATACGCGCTCGACTGCACGCAAAGCAGGCTGGCAATGGCGCATTCCGCTCCAGCATCGGACCGGCAATGGCTACGTCTATTCGTCGGCGCATATCAGCGACGACGAGGCGGCCGCGACGCTCTTGGCCAACCTCGACGGCCAGGCCCTGGGCGATCCGCGGCCGTTGCGCTTTGTCACCGGGCGGCGCAAGAAGTCGTGGCATAAGAACGTGATTGCGGTCGGCCTGTCGAGCGGCTTCATGGAGCCGTTGGAGTCGACCAGCCTGCACCTCATACAGGCGAATATCTCGAAGATTCTTGCCTTTTTCCCTGACCGGGATTTCGATCCGCTGGTGACGGACGAATTTAACCGCGTCGCGAGCACCGAGACCGAACGCATCCGCGACTTCATTATTCTGCACTATCATTTGACGACGCGCGATGAGCCGCTGTGGCGGCAATGCGCGAACATGAGCATCCCCGATACGCTGCAATTCAAGATCGATCATTTCCAAAAGTATGGCCGCCTAATCGCGCGTGAGATGGATCTGTTTGGCCCGACGTCGTGGACCGCGGTGCACCTTGGCCAGTTCAACATCCCGGAACGACTCGATCCGTTGATCGATTTTCGCGAGATCAACGGCGCATGGCTCGGCAAGCTAAAAGCGGCGATGGCAGCGGAAGCTCGCCGCATGCCGACGCACCAAGCCTATATCGACCAACATTGCAAGGCGATTCGGGCATGTTGAAATTTTGCGTGTCGGCCATCTTGGTCGGCGCTTTGACTTGTGCTGCGCTTTCTCGGGCACACGAGGCGACCGATCCTTTGCAGCCAAGCGGTGCCTGGTCGGAGAAGGCATTCGGCGACGCGCCGCTGCCCCCGATGGGCTGGAACAGTTGGAACGCGTTCCACACGCAGATCGACGAAGAAAAGC
>CAYRAC010000714.1:0-2632 GCA_964422045.1 uncultured Steroidobacteraceae bacterium | reverse complement strand
TCCTCATAAATACCCAGCACCGCGCATCCTGCGTCGTTACGTGCCTTGACATCGATAATCGCCTTGAATTCCATGTCCCAAACTCCGTATTTGGTCGGTTGGTGCTGCTGAAAGGGGCTGAGCAAATAGTTTACTAGATTATTGCGAAGGCTCTAAGCTCGGCTCCATGAAATGGACCGTTCAACGCTATGTGCTGCGCGAAGTGGTGCAGACCTGGCTCGCCGTCACCGGCGTTCTGGTGGCGATCGTGGTCTCGAACCAGTTGTCGAGGGTCCTGGGGCAGGCCGCCGACAACCAATATGGGCGCCACGTGGTGTTCGATCTGATCGCGCTCGGTGCCATCATGAATCTGTCGGTAATCGTGCCGGTCGGGCTGCTGTTGGCGGTGGTGTTGACCCTGGGCCGCATGTATCACGACAGCGAAATGGCGGCTTTGCAAGCGTGCGGTTTCGGACCGGCGCGGTTGCTGGTGCCGCTCACCGGTTTTGCCGCCGTGATTGCCATCGGTCTCGCGTGGTTGGTGTTCGTGCAGGTGCCGCAGGCCGACGGCGAAGCACAGCTGCTGCGCAAATCGGCGCTCAAAGAGGCGCAATTCGGGCAGCTCGACGCCGGCCGCTTCCGCTCGTTCAGCGGCGGCGATGCGGTGTTCTACGCGGAACGCGTCGATGCCGAAGGCGTGCTGCACAATGTGTTCGTACAGCGCGAGTCGGCGGGGCGAATCGAAGTCGCTCTCGCCGAGACTGCGACTTATTCCAAAGCGGCCCCCGACGGGACGCATTTGGTAACGCTCTTCAACGGCCGCCGCTATGAAGGGGTCCCGGGACGCGACGACTTTCGGGTGATCGAGTTCCGCGAGCACGGCATTCCGATATCGACTCCCACGGACACGGTCGGCAACAAGGACCCGGACACCAAGCCCACGCGCGAGCTGATCGGCTCCGCGGCCCTCGCCGACATCGCGCAATTGCAATTCAGGGCTTCTACGCCACTTATGGCCCTTGTGCTCACCTTGATTGCCGTGCCGTTGAGCCGTCTGCGACCGCGCCAAGGCCGCTACGCCAGAGTCGGCTTCGCGATCGTGGTGTACTTCGTCTACTCGCAGCTGCTGTATGCCGCCAAAGCGTGGGTCGAGAAGGGCGATCTGCCGCCGACCGTCGGTGTGTGGTGGGTTCACGTGTTAGCACTGACCCTGGGGCTTTTCTTGATCGCGCGCGAAGCGAGGACCGCGTGAATACGCTCGATCGCTACCTATATCGCACGGTGATCGTATATACGGCGATGGCCATGGCCGTGCTGCTGACCCTGGGCGCCCTGTTCGTGTTCATCAGTCAGCAAGGAGATATCGGCGTTGGCAGCTTCGGCGCCGGCGACGCGTTCATGTTCACGCTGCTCAACCTGCCGCAGCAGGCGTTCGAGCTGCTGCCGATCGGCGCGCTGATCGGCGCGCTGATGGGCCTGGGGCACCTAGCAGCGGGGAGCGAATTGGTGGTGACACGCGCCTCCGGGGTGTCGGTTTGGCGCATTGCCTGGCCGGTGGGCCTTGCCGGGCTCACGCTCGCGCTGCTCATGTACGGCATCGGCGAGTACGCCGCGCCGCCCATGGCGCAGTTCGCCAAGCGCGAAAAAACCACCGAGAAACTTGCCGACGTGAGTTTCGCCGGGACCAGCAGCGCGTGGGTGAAGGATGGCAGCCTGATCTTACGGGTGCAGACCGGCGAGGTGGATCGAGCCTTCGGCGGCGTGTGGTTGTTTCAGCTCGACGGCGCGACCAAATTGCGCTCGATCCAGCGGGCCGCGCGGATCGAACTCGGAGATCCCGGCCGTTGGCGCTTACACAATGTAGCGACCTCGCGTTTCGGCGACGAGCGCATCAGCGGAGATGTGAGCGGCGAGGCGATGATGCAGTCGACCGTCAATCCCGAGTTCTTGGGATTGGCCGCCACCGATCCGCAGTTGCTGACACTGCGCGGCCTCGCCTCCTACATCGATCACCTGAAGCGCAACAGTCTTGAAACCGCCTCCTATGAGATCGGCTTTTGGTCGCGGATCGCGCGCCTGTTCGCCGTCATCGTGGTGACGTTGCTGGCGCTGCCCTTCGTCTTCGGCCCGCTGCGCACCACCGGCGCCGGCACCCGCACGGTGATCGGTGTGTTGCTGGGCGTGGTGTTTTTTCTGATCAATCGCACCATCGAGAACGGCGGCCAACTCTTCGATGTCAATCCGGCGCTGGTGGGCTGGTTGCCGACGGCCGCCATCGGTCTCGGTACCTTGATTGCGATATCGAGAACGCGCTAGCGCTGCAAATGCACCACACGAGTCTTCGACAGCCGATCGTGCAGTGCCAGATGCTCGCGATCCGCATACAGCCAAAGCACGCCGAGCGCCGCCGGCGCCCAAGCGAGCACCCCGAGCACGAAGCGCAATGCCGCGGCTTTCAAACCCAAGGGCCTGCCTGAGTCACTGACGGCGCGAAGATGCCAGGCGCGCATCCCGAGGGTTTGGCCACTCCTCGTCCAATTGACCAGGTAATAGCCGGCAATCACGCCGATCAGCCCCAGGCGGTACAGGTACCACCATGCCCCGGCGGTCGCCGGCTCGACCGCCATGCGGTGATTCAGGAACACGGCACCCG
>CAYRAC010000713.1:0-2635 GCA_964422045.1 uncultured Steroidobacteraceae bacterium | reverse complement strand
CAGCACCTGCTGCCGCAGGCGGAAGCGTTGGCCGTTGCGATCGAGGCGAAGGCCAATGAGTGGCACGACATCGTCAAGACCGGGAGGACGCATCTTCAGGATGCGGTGCCGCTCACGGTTGGGCAAGAGTGGTCCGGCTACGGGCAGCAAATGCGCGATGCGATTGCAGGGATCCGTGCTGCAGAAGGCGGCTTGCACCAACTCGCCGCCGGCGGGACCGCCGTCGGTACGGGCCTAAACGCACCGCCGAACTTCAGCCGCGAGATTGCAGCAAAGATCGCGGAGCTGACCGGATACCCGTTTGTGACCGCCCCCAACAAGTTCGCTGCGCAGGGCTCGCTCGACGCGATGGTCGCGGCGATGGGGGCGCTGCGGGGCTTTGCGGTCGCGTTGATGAAATTTGCGAACGATATGCGTTGGCTTGCTTCTGGACCACGTTGCGGCCTCGGGGAATTACTCCTGCCGGAAAACGAACCGGGTTCATCGATCATGCCGGGCAAAGTCAACCCGACCCAACAAGAGGCGATGGTGATGGTCTGCATTCAAGTAATTGGTGACGACAATTCTGTTGCCTTTGCCGGCAGCCAGGGAAACTTCGAACTTAACGCGATGCGGCCGATCATCATCAACAATTTCCTTCATTCCGCCCGAATCCTCGGCGATGCATGCGGAAAGCTGCGGACCTTCTCGGTTGAGGGCGCACGCCTCAATCGCAAGCATATCGATGAGACTGTCGGTCGCTCTTTGATGCTGGTCACGGCTCTCAGCCCCATCATTGGCTACGACAAAGCATCGGCGATCGCGCACGCGGCCAACGACCATGATTTGTCTCTTCGCGATGCGGCGATCGCTTCTGGTGCAATCGACGGCAAACGCTTCGATGAGATCGTCAATCCGAGCCGACTCGTTGGGCATGGTTACGGCGGTGCATGAATTCGCTGTTCGGACTGCAATCGCTGGCGCACCTCGTGCGAGCATTAATACGTGCATTTCCCGGCGGCTCGAACCTAAGCCGCCGGGAAGGAGGCCTGCCTCATGAAACTCGTTCGCAGACTCTCGGCATGGAGTCTGATTTATTCCATCACCATGGCCCTCGCATGCCTACTATCTTTTTGGATCATGACGCTGCTGCTGAACCCAATGGTTGCCAAAGAGGATGATCTACTGGGGGGAATGTGGGCCGCCGTGGCTGCGGCGTTCGTTTTTCGTGAAGCTCGGTTTAACAGCCTCGCAGCCGGCACTTCCAGATTGCTGGCGACATTCGTGAGCATTCTTCTTTGCTTAGCCTACCTGCTTGTCGCCCCGCCGAGCGCCGTGGGAATGGCGATTCTGTTGGCCATTGGCGCTCTGATCATGATGCTGTTGGATCGACGCGAGGAACTGATTACGACCGGCATTACGACGATCGTGGTGATGGTCGTTGCCATGCTAAGTCCGAATCCACGCCACCAACCTCTTCTGCGTTTTATCGATACCCTCGTGGGTGTTGGCATGGGGGTTCTGTGCAACTATGCGGTCACCTTTGTGTTCGCGCGCTATTCCAGCAAAGTCGTAGCGCAGAGCCGATGAGTCATGCACCAGCCACGATGCGTAATCCGCTCGAGACGCCTTCGGCCAGACGAGCAGCGCCACCCCGTGGCGGGTCCGGGTGGCTTTCAATTCTGCTGCTCATACTCAGTCTGATTGCCGGCTCGACGGATACCATCGGCTTTCTGAGTCTGAACGGCCTCTTCACCGCTCACATCACTGGCAATTTGGTCGTCTTGGCGGCCCACGTGATCAACGGCGCCCCGACAATCGTTTCGTACGTCTTAGCTGTTCCGGTATTCGCGGTAGTGCTGCTGCTTACCCGCTTGTTCGCGAGCGGGCTCGAGCGGGTAGGGGCTGTGACACTTCAAGCGCTTCTTCTACTGGAGTTGCTGCTGTTGTTAGGTTTTCTAGTGTGCTGCGTCAACTGCGGACAATGCTTCGATCCGAATTCAGGCATTGCACTAACCGCGGGAATATTCGGCATATCAGCCATGGCCGTACAAACGGCGCTGGTGCAGATCTCACTCGCGAAAGCTCCTTCGACGGCCGTCATGACCACGAATGTCGCTTATTTAATGCTGGCGCTTGGCGAGCTATTGGCGAGTCGCGATGATGCAGTCATTGCAAGTGCGCGCAAAAGGGCAATTCACATCTTCCCCATGATCGTTGGTTTCGCCATCGGGTGTGCATTGGGCGCGGCAGGGCAATCGGCATTTGGCGCATGGTCCCTCGCTATCCCCGCCGGCCTTGCAACGCTTGCTCTAGCGACGAGCGTGATGGTCAGGCAGTGAGGTCATTTACAGAGAGAATCGCGAGCGTGGATGGCTACTACGAAACGAAGAATTGCTATCGGGAATTCTGATGACCAGGAGAGACTCCATAGTCAAACGGCCCGAACGGTAGCGCATGCTTTTCGTCGGGCAATGCCTGCAAAGTCCATCCGCCGCCCAAAGCGCGAATTAGTGACACCGCACCCTGAATCTGGCGTGTTAATAACTGAACCTCGGTGGTTTGCGCAGCGAGTGTCTGCACCTGCGCAACTGCGACGCTCAAGTAGTTATCGAGCCCCGCTTCGTACAACATCGTCGAGATAGACAGTGCCTGC